>CAZXBZ010000397.1:0-3530 GCA_964639135.1 uncultured Solibacteraceae bacterium
CCAGCCGTAGCGGGGCGAAGCGTTCCAGACCTCGGCCCAATCCCGCGCCGTGAAAGCCGTGAGGCACATGGGGAAGAGGATGTTCTCTTCCTTGTAGATCATCTCGGCAACGGAATTCACGACACTCTCGCCAAGCGTCGCGGCCACCACTTTCCAATCGATCACCGCGGCGTCATCGACGCTTAACGCTTCGCCCATTTCCTTGATGAAGGCCCGCACCTCATCGTCCTTGCCCCACATGACCTTGGGCGGACCGGCGATGCCGTGCGCTTCAAGACGGCTAAACAGGGCATGCTCTTTCCTCTGATAGTGCTTGTCTATATCCGTGAGTTCGTTGTGGCACTGACGCCAGCGAAGCAGCAAATCGTTCATGTCCGCGTCATCGGGCAGCGCGGCGATTTCCTCGTGAACCGCCCGCATGCGCGCCAGCACGCCGTTGAGAGCCTGATTCTCCCGGCGAAACGTATCCACGGGGTGCCCGGGTGGCAGGGCGGGTGCTGGCATGGGAACCAGAATCTCCCGTGTTACCTCCGAGTGCATGTCGCACATGCTCTGGATTTCTTCGACCGGCATGCCCTCCGCCATCAATTCCTGTTCCATGGCGGCAATCTCGGAATAATCGGTCTCTCCCACCAGCCGCCTCATCTGCTCTCGCACCTCGGCGGGCGCCTGGCCGGCGTGAAGGTGCCGGATGATGTGCTTCAGGGTTTCGATCCGGTGGGCGCGGTTGTTGATGACTTCGCTCAAGCAGGGCTCCTTTGCTCGAATTCCGAGCTAACGATCTGATTAATCTTTATTCTCGCTGAATCCCGGGGCCGATTCCGTGCTCAAAGTCACACAACCCGGCGCCGGGCGGGAGGGGGAGCGAGTTCCCCGCACGTGGCGTGGCGCGGGGACCGTGGATGTTGCGGCGGCGCGGAGCCGGATGACAAAATGAGGGCGGCTCGCGCGGAAAGCGCGCGCCCTGGAGAAAGCTGATGAAACGAAGTCCCCTTGCCGCGGCGATACTCGTGCTGGCGGCGCTTTTTGTCGCGGGAGCGGCATACGCGCAACCCTCAACGCCGCCCGCGAAGAAGCGTGTGCTTGCCGTCGGAATGACGGAAGGGTTCTACCACGATTCCACGACGGAGGCCCTTGCCACGATTAAGAAGCTTGGGGACGAGAGCGGCCTGTGGGAGACCCTGATTTTTACGGATATTGGCGCCGTTACCAAGCTGAAGCGCGATGGAAATAAGAAGAACCTCAACTATTTCGATGCCATTTTCTTCATGACGACCGGGGAACTGCCGTTCACGGAGGAGCAGAAGGCATCGTTCCTCAGCTTCATCAAGACCGACGGCAAGGGCTTCGTGGGCGCGCACTGCGCGGCGGATACCTTCTACAAATGGCCGGAATACGGTGAGATGCTGGGTGGCTATTTCGATCAACATCCGTGGGGCGTGTTCGAGGCTCCCGTGGTGGTTGAGGACTCCGCGCATCCGCTGGTGCGGCATTTTCCGAAAGAGATGACGCTGCGCGACGAGATTTACCAGTTTAAGGATTGGGACCGCAAAAACCTGCGAGTGCTCATGTCGCTTGATGCCAGCAAGCTTGACCTGACGAAGCCCAGCGTCCACCGGACGGACCGGGATTTCGCCGTCACCTGGGTAAAGAAGTACGGCAGCGGGCGGGTGTTTTATTCGACGCTTGGCCACACGATCGAGAGCTGGCGCGATCCGCGTATCCAGAAGATGTGGCTCGAAGCGATGCGCTGGGCCTTGAAGCTCGGCCCCGATGTGCCAACCACGCCGGTGAGTAAGTAGCTTCGGCGCTTCCGGTTCCAGGAGGAATCGAACGGGGCCTCTGGACGGCGGCCCGGCGAGCCCTCCGCGCGCTTAACTTCGCTTCGCTTTTCCGCGCTCCAGCAAACGCTGGGTCAGACTGCGGTGCTTGGGCGAAAATTGCGTGAGGGCGCCGCGGATGTAAGGCCGGAACTCTTCGATCCAGTAATGCAGGAATCCGGCCCGATGGATCTCGTGCAGAGTCTGCTCGTAATGGTTGAGGATGGGCATGGCGAAAACATGCCCGGTTGTTTCGGCGGCCAGCCGTGCGGAGCGCCCGAGCCAGCGGAGGTTTTCCGGAATCTGGCTGATGGCTGAAAAGGCGATGAGCGAGGAGATTTGAAAGACCGTGCGGTTCTGCACGCGGGCTTCGTCGGTAATGTCGCGCCAGCGCGCCCGCACGAGCGCGGCGGAAGGCCGGTTTGCTTCGGGGATATGCGTGAAGGCTTCACGCACCTGCTTCAATTCCTCGCGCAGATCGCCGATATTCAGCGGCGGGGTATTGAAGGTTTCCGCCAGGCGACCGGAGCCCATCTCGAGGCGCGCGAGCAGCGTATCGACATCGTCGACGCCCTCCGTTCCCTCAATCAGGCCGTCCGCTTCCAATGCCTTCGCGATTTCACGGACCAGCGTCTTGCCGGCGCCCGTTACATCGGCCATGGCGGCGAAGATCCATATCGGGGAAGCGCGGAACGTTAGCAGCCCGATTGCCTCGAGCCCATTGCCCGCCGTGCGGCGCAACAGAAAGTCTTCCCCTAACCTGCCTTGCGCGGGGAATACGCCCTTTACCTGGCCGACGTCTTCAATCAGAAAACGAAGCGTGAGATCGACGATGGAGCGATAGGTTTGCGTGCGCCGGATGTGCGCCGGAAGGGTGGTTTCGCCGACTTCGTGAACGATGCCCGCGCCGAGCGCGGTGGCGGAGCGGACGACACGCTCGGGAAGGGAAACGATGTATTCCGCGAGTTCCGAACGCGACATTTTCCACGGAACCGGTAGCGGCACGGGGAGTGTCGTTTCGAGCTTTTTTTCGATGGTTTCGCGAAGTTTCATCGGGTTCGAGAAGCGATGGCACTTTCCAGTCTAGCTTGCCTGGAGCCGCGGGCGGGCTCGGTGACAGAAGGCTGTGCTTGGTGGCGCGGATTCGGATTCCAAAGAGCTTGTGCGAGAGTCTGTCTGGACGGTTTTTATTCCCGTCATTGAGACGCGGTTCTCCTGGCGTTGTGATTATCCAGATTGCGGTGGCGAAAACGAACCATGCATCGGAGGCGCGGCGATGCGCGCGAGCGTAAGTTTCGCAGGATCAAACTCTTATGGGCCACAAGGAATTTGTGTACGCTTGTGACCGGGGTGAAGGCAATCCGCGAGGCATGAGAGTTGTGGGGGTTCTCGTCCGGCCCGCAGTGTCTTTCCGTGTAGAATCCACCGTTCAGGAATTGGCAAGCGCCGTGTCCTTCTCGCGTTCCGAAATGTGGAGACGATACTGGAGCGGGATCTTGAACCGCGGAAACGAGGCCGCCTGAGGCTGCAACTGTTTCCCACGGCGAATCGCCAGGGGATTGATTGCCCGATGGACGTGAAAAAGGATATCTGATGACGAACTCCAAGCGTCTTTATACTGAGGGCGGGAAAGTTGCCGATGCCTCAATCCGTCTGGAACGCCATCCCCATCGAAACCGGGCGCGAGACCGATGGCCGCTACTGGGCTGA
>CAZXBZ010000398.1:0-3519 GCA_964639135.1 uncultured Solibacteraceae bacterium
TTCTCCGCGGCTTCCGCGGCGTGAGTCTCCGTATCGGGGGTGTCCGTATGCTCTCTTGCGCCAAACAGCCCGGTGATCCGGTCCAGCAGCCCGGGCTCCTTACCCGCCGCCATGGTTGTGCTGCCCTCGCGGAAATAGTACGATCCCACGATCGCGGCGGCCACGGCGCCCAGCATCACCACCGCCACCACGGCGATCAGCGCCAGGGCGAGCGTATTCCGGCGTTTTGGTTTGCGGACCGGATCCGCCGCTCCATCGTTGCCGTGCCACTCCGCCCGCGGCGGAGAATCCGGCGCTTGAGGCGCGAAAGCCGGCGCGGCTGGGGCGGTGAAGGCGGCATCACGCGGAGGGGAGGGCGGTGAAGCCACCGGAGATGGCGGCGTGGGGGGCGCGGCCGGCCTCGGTGGCCGCGCGGCGGGCGATTGGAGCAGCGTCTCGTCGTTCGGAGCCGGACCGGCCGCCGGATGGAATGCGATGTTGCGCAGGGCGGCACGGAATTCCGCGGCGTTTTGAAAGCGATCGTTCGCGTTCTTGGCGAGCGCGCGCAGGATGATCGCATTCAGAGCCGGTGGCACCTTGGCGTCAAGTTCCACTGGAGGCACGGGCTGCTTCTGCAGGTGCTCCGCCATGATGGCAAAGCCGCTGTCGCCGCCGAACGGCCTTTTCCCGGTCACCAGTTCGTAGAGCGTGATGCCGAGCGAATACAGATCGGCCCGCGCGTCCACATGTTCCCCCCGGATCTGTTCCGGAGACATGTAGTAGAGCGAACCAAGCGCCGTTCCCGTCATCGTCAATTGCTTGTCGTTCGCCGCCTTGGCGATGCCGAAATCCAGGAGTTTCGCCGTGCCTTTCGGCGTAATCATCACGTTCTGGGGCTTGATGTCGCGATGTACCACGCCGCGCGAGTGCGCGTATTCCAGGGCGTCGAGCACCTGCGACACGTAGCGCACGGATTCATCCATCGGCAACGGGGCATGCTTCATGCGCTGGTCGAGAGTCTCGCCCTCCACGAACTCCATCACCATCAGCAGCATGTCGCCGCTCTGGAAGGCGGTTCGCAGGGCGGAGATGTTCGTGTGTTCCAGGCTGGCGCTGGTCTTGATCTCGCGCAGAAAACGATCCTTCAGGTCCTGATGTTCCGCGAGGTTCGGCAGCAGCACCTTGATCGCTTCCACGCGGTCGGAAATCACGTTCCGCACTTTGTAGACGCTTCCCATGCCGCCGGCGCCAAGCACGCCGAGAATTTCGTAGTCGCCTACACGGTCGCCCGGTTTCAGATTCATGATGGCTTCTTTCCCTTGAATCCCGTTTCTAGCCGGGATGGATCGCGCCGCCGGGAGTGGCGAAACGCCCCTCGCCGGGATGCGTAGATGTTCCGAGATGGGACGCCGTTACGGCGTCTTCACCACGTCGCCCACGTTCGGCTTACCGGCGCCCGAGAACGTGCCCACCGAGGAGGAGGAGTCCGCTTCCGTGATCGTCACATTTCCCACGGCCTCGGTGATCGTCCGGATGACTTTGCCGCTGGATGGGTCCCGGACTTCCCGCACTTTGCGTTCGACGACGAGGCTGTCCCCCACCTTAAGGCCCGTGCTGGTTCCGACGTTCAGAATCAGCGTGGCTCCGGCGACGTCCGCCACCAATCCATTGACGCTCACCACCCGCGTCGGCATGACGCCCGCTTTATCGCCCAGTTGGTTCGCAAGGTCGGTTACCGCGGTATCCGTCGCCTCGCCGATCAGCGTTTCACGGAAATTCGAGTTGCTCATATCGATGCCGCCGCCGCCCGAATTCCAGCCGCCACCGCCCGCGCCCGCGAGCGACGCGCCCTTCCGCTTCGATTCGCCGTTGCCGGTCACCGCCGCCAGAATCTCGGCCGTGTTCACGTCGATGATGCGCGCGCTGATCCCCACCACGGCCTTGGCGTTCTTCAACTTCACGCCGCCCATGCCGAATCCGCCCAGGGTGCGGCCAAAGCCGCCCAAGCCGGTCGAACTATCGTCGCTGCCGAATTTGGTGATGCTTCCCGTAATGATGGCGTCCACCCCGAGGATCGCGCCGATCTTCGCGGCCGTCGTCGAATCCGCGCGGTCGCTGTTCGAGAAATTCTGTTCCTTTAGCACCTTATCGAGCGCGCTCCGCTCGATAAGAGAATACTTTCCGGTTGCCAGCAGTTTTTCCACCAGCAGGTCGGAGACGCCCTTGCCCACGTCCACGTTCGCGCCGAACATGCTGTTCACCCAGGTCTGCACGGTGCCGTATTCAAAATCGAGCACGGCCACGCGCTTTTTCTGCTGCGCGAACGATGTTACCGCCAGCAACAGCGCGAATGCCAGCGCGATCACCGGCGGCGCAAAAAAGGATCGCTTGGATGAATAACGCATGAAAACCCGTACTCCTTCAAGAACTGGAGGTCGTGAAACGTCCGCGCCACGGCGAGTGCGCCGCGTCTCACCATGGTAAGCGCAAAATACTGGCACTAAGGCTCTGGAGGCGATGCCAGCCCGGCGTACTTTGCTTCTCTGCCTAAATTATGGCTGGGCCGGCGTGTAAGTCAAGTGAACGGGCTGGAAGGGTTCGTTCAACGGCGGCGCGGGTGGTGGAGGAGGATGCCGCCAGGAGTGAAATCGGCGGTACGGGAGCCGCTGGAGGAGGAGAAGAAAAGAGCCCCGGCCCGGGCCGCGCAAAGCGGCTCGAGCCGGGGGAAGGGATTACCAGCTAAGGACGAGGCCCAGCTTCAACCAGCGCGGCAGGTTCCTCTGCACGGGATTCAAGCGTCCGAAGTTCGAGTTAGCGACATCGAGCGACTGTACCTGGGAGAACCAAGGCGTGTTGGTCGCGTTGATCATCTCAAAGCGGAACTGTGCTTTCACGGTCTCCGTAATCGGGAAGTACTTCGCGATGGAGCCGTCAATGTTCTTGTAGCCAGGCACCCGCACATCGCCGAAGCGCGACGGGAACTGACGCAAGGTGTAAGGCTCCTGCGCACGAACAGGCTTCTGTGTGGCCGGATCGATCCACAGGGACGTGTCAAACGCGCGCTCCAGGCTCTGGTTGGAGATCCTGGCGCTGCCGGGCGCGATCTGGTTGGCGTTCGGATAATTGACCGCCCAGCCTTTCTGCAGCGTGGCGTTCGCGTTGATGGACCATCCGCCGAGGATGAAGTCGATCGGGGCCGCCCAACTGGAGCCGAATGCACGGCCCTTGCCGAACGGCAGTTCCCAGACGCCCGTCAGGACGAACTTCTGGGGGATATCGATCTCTTCGGCGGAGCGTTTTTCCAGTTTGCTCGATTCTGGATCGGTAAAGTTGAAATCCTGGTTATTTAACAGCGATTTCTGTTCAATCGTCTTGCCAATGCCGTAGTTCGCAATGAAGGTAACGCCCTGCGACATGCGCTTGGTGAGCTTTATCTGCATGCCGTTGTAATACTGCTTCCCGATCGGCACGTTCTGATAAGCAATATTGTTGAACTGCGGATATGGCACCAGCAGGCGCTCACGCGGAATGGTCGCGTCA
>CAZXBZ010000399.1:0-3489 GCA_964639135.1 uncultured Solibacteraceae bacterium
TTAGTGTGAAACAGGCCCGATGACCTGTCAATATTTATTTGAGACGGGACACTAGGCTCCTCTTGCATCTACCCCCGGGTTGCCGGACAGCCGATCCGAGAGGAAAGCCTGCTCACGGGCAGCCTTGAGTCCACGAATGAGTGGTACGCCATCGCGAAGATCGCGGGCCTGAAGATGTGCCAGGCCTAAGCTGCTGGATGTTTCGCGCCTTCACCAGTTGGGGTGGTGTCACCGAATACCGCTCGAAGAGGGGGGTGCGTCAGACCTGTGAGTGGTTTGTGAAACACCGGGAGGAAGCGCGGGGATGAGCAGGCTTGCGCTCATGGGTAGCCAGTTCCCGCCGTTCCAGCCGGGTATCAGCCGGCCGGCGGAAACGAATAGTCCGGATTTCCAGCGGGAAAGCGGCGCTCCCGCCGCCAGTGCCCGCGCAATGTGATCTGACCGTTCCCGCTGGCGGTCGTCCTGGACAGGATCCCGCGAACACACGGGAATATTCGAAGACGCCCGCTACTCAAGAACGGAGGATTTTCGCGACCGGCCTTTCCTGGAATGCCTCGTATCCGATACCTCTTGAGGCGCCGGGGGCAAATGAAAATTGTAATCGCTGAAGTAAACGGTAATATCGGCCGGGCCGACGAGCCGCGTATCCATCGTGGTGATCATCCGGACGGGAAGCGCTCTGCCGTTGATCAAGTGGTAATCCCGTACAAAATCAATATTTTTTAGAAAGACGGAGGGGTTCTTGACGAAGCGGCCGAATTCGCGCAAGGGCTGGCTGGTCTCGATATCCACCCAGAGTTCGCCGCGATAGAGGCCGATTCTGTCACGCCTCGGATTCACCTGGAACACATGCACGCGGCGATCCAGATACATGGCCACACCCCGATAGGTGAAGCGATAATTATCGAGATCGAGAGCGACATCGAGAGGCCGCCGCAGCGCGTCCTTTTCGGCGTTAAGATAGCGGGCGATGACATCGCCCTTCACGCTGTTATCCCCGGTGAATTCGACGCCGCTGTAAGAGACGTCGGAATCGCCGCGAAGCGTGCGGAGGGCCGTAAGCGTGCCGCTCTTTTGCATGGCCGGGAGGGACGCCTCGATCCGCACGTCCACCTGATAGTTCTCCAGCCGGCCCTGCTCTTTCTGGAGGTCGAAATATCGAAGCAGGATGCTCTCCGGCGGGACATCGTCCGGGCGGAGCGGCATAACCTGGCTCGGAATGAAATCCCGGCCCGCGCCTCCGCGCATCGCGCAAGAGGTGGTCAGCAGCAGGATGGCGCCCACCGCGCAGAGGATGGGCGTGAGGATGCGATGAGAAACAAACACGGAGCGATCTCTTCTACTCTAGCCGATTCGCGGCCCGCCGTCTCCCTTGGCGAAATCGGAGCCTATTGAAATCGCGTGACCGGCGCGCTCCAAGGCTCGCGTCACGAGAAAAATCGTTCATGGTGAAAGAAATCAGACGATGGGTGGAAGCTGCAGCATCCTGCGAAACTTGCGGATCTCCGGCAGGTCGAGCAAGCGGTATTCGCCAGGACGAAGCCCCCGGAGCACGACGGGGCCGATCTGTACGCGGCGAAGCTTTTCCACCATTTTGCCGAAGTGACGGAACATCTTGCGAATCTGGTGCGTGCGGCCTTCCGTGAGCACCACCTCATACCAGGGATTCGCCGCGCGCTTCACCAGTCTGATTTTCGCGGGAGCGGTTTGTCTGCCCTCGAGCAGGAAACCTTCGGCGAACGCGATTTCTTCTTCCGGAGTAAGAAGTCCAGTAGATTTCACCAGATAAGTCTTGGGGATGTGGAATCTGGGAGAGATGACGCGATTCGCGAATTCCCCGTCGTTGGTGAGGAGAATCAACCCCTCGCTCTGGTAATCCAGACGGCCGACCGGATAGACACGCTGCTTCACCTTCGAGAGGAACTGCATCACGGTTTCGCGGCCCTCGGGGTCCGAGACGGTGGTTACCACGGATTTCGGTTTATGCAGCGCCAGGTAGATGACCTTCTCCCTGCGGATATTGATCAGCTTGCCGTCAACTTTAATGTGGTCCACGGTTGGGTCCGCTTTCGCGCCCAATTGGTTCACTACTTTGCCGTTTACCTTCACGCGTCCGGCGAGAATGTATTCTTCGGCATGCCGCCGGCTACTGATGCCGGCATGAGCAAGAATTTTCTGTAAGCGTTCCTGGGGCATTACGAATCCTGAGAATTCTCGGCGGGCGCGCCCGCCTCGGATTCGGCGAGGCCAGAGGCGGCCTTAGCGGCTGAGGGGTTCTCCTCCTGCTCGCCAGACCGCTCCGCGGCGCTCTCGGCGTACGCATCGATCTCAGCCGCGTGCTCGGTGAAGCGCGAACCATCCGTCATACCGGCTTCCGCCTTTTCGATCTCGGCGGCTTCGCTAAGCGCAAGGTTCTTCAGTTCTTCAAACTCCCGCAAAGTCGGCAGTTCCGAGAGGCTGTTGAGCCCGAACTGAATGAGAAACTCCCGTGTGGTCTTGTACATCATCGGGCGGCCGATCACATTCTTGCGGCCCGCGGTCGCGATCAGTTTCTTATCGAGCAGCGTCTTGAGCACCCCGGCTCCCTGAACACCGCGGATCTCAAGAATTTCAGGCGAGGTGATGGGTTGTTTATACGCCACCATGGCCAGAGTCTCCAGCGCGGCCATCGAGAGCTTCAAGGGCGGTTTTTGTGCCCGCACAAAGCGGCGAACGCCTTCATGGCATTCCGGTTTGGTAGCCATCTTGTAGCCGCCGGCCACATTCCGGATGGATACGCCCCGATGCGCCTCCCCGTACTCGGCCGCGAGCGTTTCAAGCAGTTCCGTCACCTTCGCGACCGGCAGTTCCAGGGCCTGGGCGATCTGCTGGGCGGTCACGGGCTCGTTCGTAACGTAGACAATTGCCTCAAGGGTAGCCAGAAGTTCCGCGTCGGCCACCGCGCCGGGCGCGCCCTCCGCCTGAAGCGCGAAAGCGTCTATCGAGATTTCTTCCGCCGCGGAGAGCGAGGCATCCGCTTCAAAGACGCCGCATGGGACGACGGCATGGAGATCGACGCCCGCCAGACGCCGGCCGCGAAAGTAGCGTGGTCTCGCGTGCGGGCGCATCGGCCGCTTCCATCTCCGGCGGATCGCTCGCTTGCGGACGGCGGGCGGCAAGACCAGCATCGTTTCGCCCGCGCGCCGGGGATGCCGGACACGGACCGGGCGGATCCGCCGCGGACCTCCGCTGAAGAGCACTTTAAGTGTAATGTTCTCGCTCATCGAACCCTATTGAAGTCTACGCGAACCGGTGACTCTGGAAGCACGGCCACGCCGGCTAATGGTATTCGTCTTCCAGATCACCGAGGGCGCTCCGGGAAGCCATGAAATCCTCAAAGCCCGTGTTCCGCTGAATGCCCACCTGGTTTGGATCGTCGTGATGAACGATCCGCAAGGCTTGCGACTTGGCCATCTCGAGCATGGCGAGCAGCAGGCAGATCATGGCACG
>CAZXBZ010000400.1:0-3481 GCA_964639135.1 uncultured Solibacteraceae bacterium
CTCGCAACATTCAGCTTGGAAGGCTGACACTCTACCAATTGAGCTACTCCCGCTCGCCGCGGCGAAGAGCGCATGAAAACCGCAGCTTTCACCATCCCTTGCGCGTACGCTTTCATTCTACGAAGCGGCACGCGGGCGGTCAATGATTCCGGCAAGAATCGTACTCTCGCTGGCCGGAATCCCTCCGCGTCATATTTTCGCACCCGCCGCGAGCGCAAAACCGTCGTTCAGCCGCGAGCAAAAGCTTTCGCGCCCTCGCGAGCCTTCTGGTACTCCTCATAGGGTCCCTGGAAATCCTCGATGCCGTCTTCGGAGAAGTGCCAGATGCGTGTGGCCACTTCATCGATGAGGTCATGATCGTGGGTCACGAGCAGCACCGTTCCCTCGTACTTCTGGAGCGCGATATTGAGCGCGTTAATGGCTTCGAGATCGAGATGGTTCGTGGGTTCGTCGAGCACGAGGAAGTTCGGCTTCTGGAGCATCAGGCGGCAGAAGATCAGGCGCGCGGCTTCACCACCGGAGAGTTTTCCGGTCACCTTAAGCGCATCGTCCCCGCTAAAGAGCATCTGGCCGAGCAGGCCGCGCAATTCCTGCTGGGTCGCCTGAGTGTCGAACTCATTCAACCAATCGATGACCGTCGTATCTTTTCGTATGGAATCCGAGTGGTCTTGCGCGAAGTAGCCGACGCAAACCTCGTGGCCCCATTTCACCTCGCCGGAATCGACCGGGAAACTGAGGTCGGCGGCGTCCACGAAGCCCGTGGCGCTGCGCACGAGCGAGCGGAGCATGGTGGTCTTCCCCGCTCCGTTACGGCCGATCAGCGCAATTTTTTCACCGCGGCTGACGCTGGCCGTGAAATTCGCGAAGACTTCGTGGCTTCCGTAGGACTTCGTAAGCCCTTCGATTTCAAGGGGGTGCCGCCCCGAAGGCCGGTTTATTGTAAAGCGAATGTAGGGACGCTGGATGTTGGAGCGGGCAAGTTCGGCGGATTGCAGCCTCTCCACCTCCTTGCGGCGGCTGGTGACTTGAGAAGACCGGGTACCGGCCGCGAAACGCGCGATGAATTCGTTCAACTGCGCAATCTTTTTCTCGCGCTGGGCGTGATCGGCTTCGATGCGGGAGCGAATCTGCGTCTTGGCCATCACCATGTCGTCGTAGCCGCCCGTATACAGAATGACGGTTTCGTAATCGATATCCGCCGTATGCGTACAGACTTCGTTCAGGAAGTGGCGGTCGTGAGAGATTACGATCAGGCAGCCCTCGTAGCGCACCAGATAGTTCCGCAGCCAGTGAATGGAATCGAGATCGAGGTGGTTGGTGGGTTCGTCGAGCAGCAAGGCGCCGGGGTCGCCGAAGAGAGCCTGGGCCAGCAGAACGCGTACCTTCTGGCCGCCCTGCAATTCGCTCATGAGCCGCTCGTGAAGCGCCTCGGGCACATCGAGTCCATCGAGCAGCGTGGCGGCGTCGCTCTCGGCCGTATAGCCGTTCTCGTCCCCCACGATTCCCTCGAGTTCTCCAAGGCGCATGCCATCCTCGGCGGTGAGCGCCGAGGGATCCTTGGCATAGAGCTTTTCGCGCTCCTCGAGAGCGGCCCAAAGCGAGGCGTTGCCCATGATGACGACATCGATCACGCGCATGTCCTCATAGGCAAACTGATCCTGTTTGAGAATGCCGAGCTTTTTCGGCCGCACGACCGAGCCCTTCGACGGCTCCAACTCGCCGGTGAGGATCTTCATCAGCGTGGACTTGCCGGCGCCGTTCGGGCCAGAGATGGCGTAGCGGCGGCCTTCGAGAAAGTTCACCGAGACGTCCTCGAACAAGATTTTCGCGCCGAAGCGCATGGATACATTACTCAACGAAAGCAAGGGGCGTAGTATTCCTTTGGGCCGGGAGATATCCGCGCGGCGTGGCGGTATGACGTAGCAGCGGCTCTCTCAATTATACCGCCAGCGGCATCCGCGCCCCATCGCGCCATGAATGCGCGATGAGCAAACCGCACGCAATCAGCGGAGAGGGGCGAAGTAAATCGAACATTGCGTCACGCTTACGCAACGCGGCCAGCGGCGCGGGCGTCCGACAAAGAAGCGGATGGCCAGCCACGCTCCACGCGGCTGGGGTTATCCTGAAAAAGGCGTTTTGCCTCGTGAGGAGTTCGATGAAGAGATTTCGCGCATTGTCCGTCATGCTTGGGATGCTGGCTCTGGCCTCGGCGCTCGCCGTTGGCGCGGAGGTTCCGCGCAGAGCCGGGGAGTTCGTAATCGATTACCCCGGCGGCAAGCAGGATCTGCTCTCGCAGCGCCTGAAGGGCAAAAAGGTCACGATGCTCGCCTTCATTTCGACAACCTGCCCGCACTGCCAGACCCTGGCGCAGGACCTTTCGAAAATGCAGAAGGAATACGGCAAGCAGGGCTTTCAGGCAATCCTGGTTGCCTACGATGACGGCGCCGCGGCGAACCTCCCCCGCTTCAAGGCGCTCTTTACGGATGGCGTCAGCCTGGGCACCTCCACACGGGATCCGGTACACAACTACCTGCAAATCTCGATGATCGGTCCGAGCTACGTGCCGAAGTTAGTGGTTATCGACAGCGCGGGCATGATTCGCGAGCAATATAACGGCGGCGACGCTTACTTCTCGGCGGCTCAGGAAGACGCGAACCTGAGAAAATCCATCGCGAAATACCTGAAATAGCACACCGCGGAACGCGAGCGGCAAGCCGGCGGACCGATATGCGTCCCTAGCCGGCTACTTGCTGATTCGCGCCGGAGCCAGGTTCAAGCGCTCTCCGGACCCCGGTTTGACGGGATATTGCGTATCCATTCCGGCGGGCAGGAAGTGTTCCGGAGACCGGCGAAACCCCACAACGCAGTGAACGCCGCCATTGAGCGCTAGCGTGTTCCGCGCGAACACGGGAATCACCTCGAAGGGCGCCGGCAGATCCCGCTGGAGTTTCTCCAGGATCTGGTTTTCCGTGACGCCCAACGCGAACTCGGGCACAAATACATAGTTGTCTATGATCGCTGAGTTTACGTAGCTGATACCCGCCCATCTGATATCTTTACTGGCGTCTCCCGGAATTTCCGGAACCTCCACGATCTCGAATCCCCGCTTCCGCAATTCGCGGATCTTTGATTCCGCGAGCCTTTCCCGCGCGTTTTCATCGCTCTCCAACTGGCCGGAAAGCAGCCCGATCATGGAAGCCGCGAAGCGGGAAGCGGATTTGAGGAGGGTCGCCTCGGCCACCCAGTCCTTGGCGAGCGCGTGATCTCTTTCGAGCATGCGCTCAAACCCCTCGCCAGAGGTGCACTCCGCATCATCTCCCTGGCAATGCTGATTCCAGTAAGCGCTTAATCTCTCAAATACATCGACCTTTACGAGGGGATCCCAGGATGTATGCGTCTTTCGATCCTCGGCCAGTAAATTGAGAGTTTGAGGTTTGCCGGAGCCAAATGCGCCCGCCTCGGTGGCGAAGCTCTCTTTCAG
>CAZXBZ010000401.1:0-3477 GCA_964639135.1 uncultured Solibacteraceae bacterium
GGCCAGGCTGGCACAGTTTTGGGGAGTAGGTCAGGGGTTCGCGCGGGATTGAGGGTTTACGCTTTCACTCTCATAGGTCTCGTATCGCTCCGTGTCGTCGTAGCCGGCGCCGGTGACGTTCAGCTTGTCCGCCACCCACTGGGCTCCCCGGTGGAGCCCGCTGTGCCTTGAAAGGGTATTGTCGCGGAACTCCGACAGGGCTCTGCGCAAGAAAACACGGGTATTGTGGCGGATTCGAAAGCCGCCGGGGAGGCGCGGCTTGTCCGGATAATCGGCAATCACGACCTCGCACTCGCGGCCTGGCTCCGCCGTCAGTTCAAGGTGCAGGAATTCGCGTTCCACGCGAAAATCCACCGGCTTCCCGCCGACCAGCACGGATTCGATCCGGCTCGCATCGGGCTCGTGCTTGCTTAAGGTGTAGCGGCCCGATTCTCCGTCCCGGGCCGTCAGCCGGAATCGCCGCGTGAAGAACCGGGCCTCCGTGGAGCCATTCGAGGCGGGCCGCCGCAGATTGCACTCCATTAACTGCTCCCCGAGATTCGGCCACCGGAGGCTTGGCTCCACCCGTTGCAACGCGGCCACGAACTCCTCCAGGGGAGCGATGCCATGCTGGAAGTAGTCGTGATGCTCCACCACGAGGGCCGGCTTCCCGAGGAAGAGATCGCAGGCGAAGTCAAACAAGCGCCGCGGGTAGCGTCTCTGGAAAATAGGAAACCCGTGATAGCGGGTGATCGCCGGCGAGATGAAATCCCGGACCGTCAGATCGTCCGGCGCGCTATCGATGGGGACGCAGATTGTGTTCACGGCGGCCAGATACGGCTGCCCGCGCAATGCCGCGATCGCGCTCACCGTATAACGTTCCTGAGGAAACACCATCACCGGATCGAACGTTGCGCCGGTGCGGACGCCGAGAGAGCGCATTCTGCTTAGCGCCAGAGCCGCCTTCCCGACGAGCAGATCCGGATCCTCCGATTCGAACTCCCGGTTCGCGTGGTCGCAACCGTGGACGCATAGCGAGAGGCGCTGGCTGGAGAGAAGCCGCTTCACATCCCGTCTTGATGTGCGCCAGCCATTCCAAGGGATGAAGGCGATGGACGTCCCGTAACGATTGCGCCGCATGGATTGCAGCAGGACATTGTAATCAAGGAATCCGTATTGCCGCGTGAGCAGCGGGTCGTCAAGGATCAGCCGGGCGGTGGGCGAGGGGTTTTGCCAGCAAAGTTCGCCAAAGGCGTAGCGGAGGAAGATCAGGAGCGGGAGGAAACGGTCATACTGACTCTTCAACTCGTATTCCCGGCTCATCACCCCATCGGGGTCCAGAAAAGAGGGCCCGCCGAGGAGAAAAACCTTCGCCATTCCCTTCTCTATCCGCAGGAGCATTGGACAGCCGTTCGCGCAGACGATCGGAGCAGGGCCGGCGGACTGCTCGCGCAGCCCGAACACCACGATGGGCTCGCCGCCGCGGCGCACGTAGCTCAACCCCGCGAGTTGCCGGCTACAGCTTTTGCCCGTCTCGGGAAAGGAGATCTCCGCTTCGGCCGGCATTTCCTCCCGCACGGCGATAACGGCGCTATCCACGAGTGCCGCGAGGGGCTGGAGTTCCCCGGCGGGTCCGATCCAGTCGAATACCAGCAGCTCTGTCCGGGTGTTTTCCAGAAGCGAGCGCCAGCGGGTCGGCGCGTCTGGAGCCGCGAGAAACCTGGCGAGGGCGGCGGCGCTTATCGCAAAAGCATGGGAGTTTGGATTGAATTCGTCGAAAAGCCGCGCGCTGTTCGGTTCGCCATCTTGAATCTGGATGGACCGCGCCGGAATACCCATGCAAGCGGCAAGACGGATAAGCCGCCGGTCCTGCTCGCTCTGTTCCGGCCCGGATACAACAACCAGACACTTCATTTCAATACAACACGGCGCTGGATTCCACACAGCGCTAAATTGAATACGGTAGCAGGTTAAAGGCGTGCTGGAGAGGGCATTGGTACGCATTCGCAACCGCGCTGCGGTCTACGCCCACCGTCGTAGCAGGTTAAAGGCGTGCTGGAGAGGGCATTGGTACCGTTCTTGCGCTCCGCCGGGAAAAAGCCGCCCACCGCTCCGGCCCGGCATCCAATTTCGGGCAGAAGTATAGACAGGGTGCGAGTACATATATTATTGGAAGCGCGATCCTCATCCGAGGCGGGACGACGCCCCGGGACTACCTAGACTTGCGACGAGGGCACGGAGATACTTCACCAAATCGCGCCGCTGACGGATCCCCGCTGGGATTCCTTTATTGACCGGCATCCGCGTTCTTCCGTCTTTCATACGACGCCGTGGCTGCGCGCGCTCCAGGAAACCTATGGCTTCGAACCGATCGCTTTCACACCGTCCGCGCCCGACACCGAGTTGCGGGACGCCGTCCTGTTTTGCCGCGTGAATAGCTGGCTGACCGGCCGCCGCATGGTGTCTCTACCGTACTCGGATCACTGCGAACCCCTGGCGGAGACCGGCCTGGTCCGCGAGGTTTGCACGCTATTGGACCGTGAGGTTCGCGAGCGGCGGCTCCGCTATTTCGAACTGCGTCCGCTCCATCATTTGGCCCCGCGGGATACCTTCTGCCAGCCGATGAGCCGGTACTATTTGCACCTGCTCGATCTGACACCGGATCTGGACGCTATCCACGGTGGCTTTCACCACAGTTCGATCCAGCGCAAGATCCGGCGAGCCGCGCGGGAAGGCTTGAGGTACCGGGAAGGAAGGTCGGAAGACCTTTTGCGCGCGTTCCGCCGGCTGCAAGCGATGACGCGACGCCGTCACGGAGTTCCCGCTCAGCCGGCGCTCTGGTTCCAGAACCTTATCCGCTTTTTTGGCGACGCGCTGAAAATCCGCGTGGCGATCGCCGGCGACGAGGCAGCCGCCGCCATCCTGACAATCCAACACAAAGACACGCTGGTCTACAAGTACGGCTGCGGGGATACCCACTTGAACCGCCTGGGTGGAATGCAGATGCTGCTATGGAAGGCGATCGAGGATGCGAAAGCTCACGACCTGAAGGTGTTCGACCTGGGCCGATCCGATACCGGCCAGGACGGCCTGGTGAAGTTCAAGGAACGCTGGGGCTGTGAGACAATGACGCTCACTTACTTGCACTGCACCGGCACCTCCGGCTCCGAGGCGGACGAGACGTTATCCGAGAAAGGATGGAAAATGAGGATGGCCGGGCGAATCATCGGCCGCGTACCCAGCCGCTTACTGACGCCGATCAATCGATTCCTATACAAACATGGCGCTTGAACCAGCATCATCGGCTCCCGAAATGGAAGCACGGCCGCGGGATCTTTCCGCTCTCCGCCTCTTGCCGTGGCAAAGACTTCTCGGCTATATCCTATTTCTCGGCGTCACCCTGATTATCTTTTGGCGGCCTTTGGAAACACTGGCGCGCCTGGCACTTGACGATCAGCGTCACACGCACGTCCTGCTCATGCCGATGATCGCGATTGG
>CAZXBZ010000402.1:0-3470 GCA_964639135.1 uncultured Solibacteraceae bacterium
CGAAGAGGATCTGCGCGGCGGCCGGAATCCCCATCGCCGAATTTGTGGAGGGCCGGTCATGGGATGGGACGGAAGCGCTTGCGAACCGGGCGGAGGCAGGTTTTGGCTATCCGAATTTTGTGAAGCCCGCGAATCTTGGGTCGTCCGTCGGTATTTCCAAGGCCGGTTCACGAGAGGAATTGCGCGAGGCCATCGAGGATGCCTTCCGGTTCGACGACACCGTCCTGGTGGAACGCGCCATCGCGGGGCAGGAACTCGAATGCTCGGTCCTGGGCAATGAGCGGATCGAGGCGTCGGTCGCTGGGGAGGTGATCCCAGGCAAGGAGTTCTACGATTACGAAGACAAGTATGTGGACGGCAAGGCGCGGACGCTGATCCCCGCCGGCATCTCGGAGGAAGAGCAGACCCGCGTGCGGCGGCTCGCGGTGCGCGCGGCGGAGGTCCTCAACCTCGAAGGGATGGCCCGGGTCGACTTCTTTTTGGAGCGTCCGAGCGGCACGATCTATCTGAACGAAGTCAATACAATTCCCGGATTCACCTCGATCAGCATGTACGGCAAAATGTGGGAAGCGAGCGGCTTGCCTTACGGCGAGTTGCTCGGCCGCCTGATTCAACTGGCCATCGAGCGGCATGAGCGCCGCGCACGGCTCTCCTATGCGCGATAGCGTTATGGCCAGGCTCACCATTGCCGTGTCGCGAGTCGGTCGGGAGCGCCCGCGTGGCGTCCGGCATCTTGCGCTGCCGGCGGTGCTGCTCGCCGCCGTGATCCTTGCGCCCCGGTTACAGGGAGAAGGCCCCGCCAAGGATGTAGACGATGTGCTCCGCGAGTTTACAAAGGTCTACGCGGCGCTCGAAGACAACGCGGCGGATCCCGTCGATCCAGAGGCGGCGATCTTCGAAGGCGCTCTGCCGAACGCCATCCGGGAACTCGACCCCTTCTCGGCGTTCCTCACGCCGGAGCGCTTTGCGCAATTGCGGGAGATGCAGACCTCCAGGGAGAAAGGCTTCGGCAGCATCGTCTCCGTTGTGCCTGGGCGGGTGACGGTGCTGCAGGTGCTGCCCGCAACCCCGATGTCCCGGGCGGGCATCGAGCCGGGCGACGAGGTGATCGCCGTCAATAATTACCTCATTCAGGCGCTCAATAACGATCAGATTCTGCAATTGCTCGGAGAAGCGCGGCAAGGGCCGGTGGATGTGGTGGTACGCCGGCAGGGTAGCGTGCGCCCTCTTCGTTTTACCCTGACGCCACAGGAGATGGATTCACGCTCCGTGGATCGCGCGTTCGTGCTGGACGGCCATGTTGCCTATATCCGGATCAAGAGCTTCGAGGGAGAAACCGCGCGGCAATTCCGCGATGCCCTCGAGCATCTGGGCGGGGACGAGTTGCGAGGCCTGATCCTTGACTTGCGCGACAATCGCGGGGGCGTGGTGGATGCCGCCCTCGATGTGAGTTCTTTCCTGCTGCCGCCGAATTCGGTGATTCTCTCGGCGCGAGGGCGGGCGCAGGCGCCCGTTGTGGAGCGCGTGCCGGCCGCGGCAAAGCCGTATGGCTTCCCCGTGATCGTACTGATCAATGGACAAACCGCGAGCGCCGCGGAGATCGTCGCCGGCGCATTGAGAGATCATCACCGCGCCACGCTGCTGGGGGAGCGCAGCTACGGCAAGGGTCTGGTGCAGCAAGTGCTCCCGATGTCGATGGGAACCGGGCTCGCACTCACCACAGCCTACTACTTCACGCCGTCTGGCATGAGCATCCAGCGCCCCCTCGAAGGGAGCCAGGTGAAACGGCAGGGAGCCGGGGAGACCGCGGAAGCTCCGGGCGGGATCGAGCCGGATGAAGAAGTGCTCCCATACCCCACGAACCAGTTCCGCTACGTGCTCGAAGGGACGGGGTCCTTTGCCTCGTTCGCGACGGAGTATCTCCGGGACCGCCCGAAAGAGGCAGGCGAGCTTTCCGAGCAATTCGAAGCCGACGGCCGCGTCCTCGACGAATTTCAGTACTTTCTTTCACAGCGCAACATCCGGCCGTCGCTCTCGATGTGGACGGCAAACGCCGATTACATCCGCGTTCGATTGAAAACGGAGATTCTCAATCAGGGGCTCGGCGTGGAATACGGGGAGAAAGTGGAAGCGGAGCTGGACAGCGGAATCCAGCGAGCGCTGGCGATACTGGCCGGAACTGGTTCGCGCCCATGATCGGCGGATAAGACGGTTTTCCTTTAGTTCGAGGACCCCGGCGCCTTGGGCACCATCGGCACGAAGACCACGGGAATCGATTCCGCCCGGGTCACCTTACCGGCACGATCTTTTCGCAGGATCACAAGTTTTTGAGTATTCGGCGTATCCCCTTCGGGGGCGACCAGACAGCCGCCGCGCGCGAGCTGATCCACCAGGGCTTGCGGGATCCGCGGGGGCGCCGCCGTGATGATGATGCGGTCGAATGGAGCTTCTTCCGGCCAGCCGAGGTAGCCGTCGCCGGCGCGGACCCGCACTTTGCCGAAGCCCAGTTCCTCGAGTGCCTTCCGCGCGCGGGCGGCAAGCTCTGGAACAATTTCAATCGAGTATACGGAACGAGCCAGTTCATTGAGGATCGCGGCCTGATAGCCGGAACCCGTGCCGATCTCAAGCACCTTGTGGGGGGCCTTCACATCGAGCAGTTCCGTCATCAGCGCGACAATATAGGGCTGCGAAATGGTGGCCTGGTACCCGATGCTCAGCGCGCGATCTTCGTAGGCGTGACGGCGAACGGATTCGGGGACGAAGCGCTCCCGCGGAATACGCTGCATGGCGGCAAGCACCTCGCTTTGCCGGATGCCCCGATGCTGGAGCTGCGTGCCCACCATCTCCAGGCGTGCCTCGAGATATCGGTCCGTATTGTCTTGCGAAGCGAACATAGGACGCCTGCTCTCGCGGAGGATTACGCCCTCACGGCGATGCGTGCTGTCTACACTCTCTCGAAGCCGGCGCGGGGAGTCAACCGAAGCGATTGCCGGGGTTCGCGAACCGCCGCGCGGAGGGCTTCAGGAAGCGGGAAACTCCGGACGCCGCTTCACCTGTTCCGCCTGCCAGAGATGCCGGCGGTTGTGAGCGGCAATGAGAGCGCAGCCTTCGGCAAGATTCAGCCTTATCAGCGACGACATCGGCGACCGGAAGCGCAACGCGCCCATATCGACACGCCCGGCCTCGAGGATGAAGCCTCGCAGATCCAGGTGAAGCCGGTTGAACTCGGCCTCGACGGCTTCAGGGTCGAGGTTTCCCGAGGGAACGATGCTCCGCGGCGCGGGCGTCTTCATCCGATAAGGAGGCTCCAGGATATGGAGCATCAAACGAGCCAGATACCCCAGATGAAACGCCTTGGGCGGGAGGGAGGCATTGTGCCGGTCTCTCTCGAAAGTCACTCGCATGGCGCGCAGATAGAGCGCGTCCGCACGGTTCAAGTGGTCGAGGCACTCCAGGATGCTCCAGGAGCC
>CAZXBZ010000403.1:0-3423 GCA_964639135.1 uncultured Solibacteraceae bacterium
TGAGACATCACCACCTGGCTGTCCGCCTGGGGCGGCGCCACGGGCATCGCCTCGGAGCCGCCGTAGCGGGTGCGCTCCATATCGACGGTGCGCTTGTAGGAATCGTATTGCAGCGGAAAATTCTTGCCCCATTCCGCTGGATCGTCAATGTCGTCGGTGAGCTGGACAACCTGCGCGAACGGGGTCCGCGCCTCCTGCTTCCTCTCAACGATATTCACGAGCAGCGCCGCGACGCCCAGCGTCACCAGCGCGGTCAACACCACGGCGCCGATCAACATCCGGGTCATATTCGGGCTCGCCGCCCGTTTTTCCTGGTTTTCCCTCATCGACATTCCTCGCTGTGTGCTGTCGTTCTCAAAAATCGGGTCTCCCCCATTCGAACCCCGCGCGCCGGGGCGCTATTGCGCATGTCCGACCTGGTTGTGGCACTGGATGCAATTTATCTTTTCGCGATGGCCCCTGGTCGCTTGCATGCGTTCGGTGAGTTCGGCATGACACTTCATGCAGGAATCCCGGGCAATTTCCAGATTCCGGCCATGGATCTGGATATTGTCCGGAAACCATCCGGTGGTGAAAGCCAGCGAATGGAAAAAGCCGTTCTGCGCCTTGGTCCAGTACTTCGGGAGCAGTCCCGACGGAGTGTGGCAATCATTGCAGACCGCGGCATTCGCGTGGCTGCCCTTCATCCAGGCGGAGTACTGTTCGTTCATCACGTGACAGTTGGCGCAGGCGGCGGGATCGTTCGTCAGATAAGAGGCTCCCTGGGCGTAGACGAAGGTAAACAGCCCGAGGCCCGCCGAGAGGCCCACCACGAGAGCCGCGGCGATCCAAAGCACCGGGAAAGCGGCGGCGCCACGCCTGGCTGCTTTCTCTTGTGACGCTCTTTTCGCGGCCCTTCCGGTCATCGCAACACCTTCCGTATCCGCAAGTTTGCGGTGTCCACTTATCTTGCCATATCCGTTAAATTTAGACCTTATCGGACAATCGGCTTTTCTACTCTGATACTCTACTAGATTCTATATCATGCCATGCGAATTTGCGCGTTCTCCGGTGACTTTCGTCATCGATCATCGAAGGGCCAGGGGCGATCATCCGGCTTAAGGCCTATCGATTCAAGAGAAAAGCGCCGATTAGGGGTCAGGAGTTTCATGCCAGCGAGAATTCACACGAACAATCTCCATCCGGGAAGAAGAGCGATCGCGGCTTGCGCGCTCGTTTTGTTCGCCTTGGCCGGGCGGGCCGGCGCGCAGGCGGCGTCCCCGTCGGACGGGACGGCCGCGAACGCCGCGAAAGCATCTCCGATCGAGATTCATGGGAGCATTCGCTCCCGGCTTGAAATGTGGGATTGGTTCGGCGACGCGAATCCTAGCAGCTATGCCTACTCGGGCAATATCGTCAAGCTCAGCTTCTCCCAGAACGGCAAGCATACGAACTGGAAAGTGGAATTGGCCGCGCCCATTCTGCTTGGCTTGCCCGATGACGCCATACTCCCCGGCGCGCGGGGCCAGTTGGGCCTCGGCGCCACCTACTACGCCGCGAACGGCCGCAACCAGAGCGCGGCCATGATTTTCGCCAAACAAGCCTACCTCGAATTTCATCATCTGGGTTCGGGAGGTCAACACGGCCTGAAGGCCGGCCGCTTCGAATTCCTGGACGGCTCGGAGCTAACGCCCAAGAACGCCACTCTCGCGGCGCTCAAACGGACGCGCGTAAACCAGCGGCTGATCGGTGCCTTCGGCTTCAGCCATACCGGGCGCAGCTTCGACGGCGCGCAGTATTCCTGGAACGGCAAGACAAGCAACGTCACGGTGGTGGGCGCTACACCCACGCGTGGCGTCTTTCAGGTGGATGGCTGGGGGTGGAACCGCGTTGGCTTTGGCTACGGCTCCTATTCCAGGGGCTTCTCCGCCGGCAAACACGCCTCGGAATTCCGCGTGTTCACCATTCTTTATAAAGATTTTCGAGATGTCCTGAAGACGGACAACCGGCCCTTGATCGATCGCCAAGCGGATACGGACGGCGTGAACATTCAAAGCTTTGGCGGCCACTTTATACACGCCATGGAAACCGGCGCCGGTACAATCGATCTGCTCGCTTGGGGGGTGGGCCAAACCGGCTCCTGGGGCCGCACGGACCATCGCGCGGGAGCCGTGGTTCTGGAGGCCGGTTATCAACCCAAGGGAATTCCCGCGCTGAAACCCTGGCTCCGCGCCGGATACACACGTTCCACGGGCGACGACAATCCGGCGGATGGCAAACACAACACCTTCTTCCAAGTGCTGCCCACGGTACGCCCCTTCGCCAAGTTCCCGTTCTTCAACATGATGAACAATGAAGACCGTTACGTAATGCTGACCCTCCGCCCGCATGCGAAGGTCACGATTACGAGTGACCTCCGCGCGCTGCGGCTCAGCTCCCAAAACGATCTCTGGTACGGCGGCGGCGGCGTTTTTCAGCCGTGGACTTTCGGTTATACCGGGCGTGCCGCCGGAAAACGCTCTCTCGCCACTCTCGCTGATGTCGGCGCGGCGATTGCGCTGCACAAGCAATTCGCCATCGAGGCCTACTACGGCTACGCGAACGGCAAGAGCGTCATGTGGGATATCTACCCGGACGGCAAGAATGGCTCGTTCGGCTACATCGAAGCAACCTACACGTTCTAAGCTGTTTCCGAGCGCGGGCGGCGGACCGCCCGCCCGCGTCTCCTCCCAACGGCGTTTCGGCGCTGATCCTTTTCTCCGCCACCTCGACACCGCGCACCCGAAGCCTGACGGTTGCGGCAACTCATTTTTTTCGTTACCATCTACTATATTCCGATAGGGAATAGGATCTATCTGATCATTCGATAGATCCAATCGCTCATGGAGGTAGAACGCAAATGTCTAAAATCCTGAAAGAAGTCCTTGATGCCAATGCGGCCTATGCATCGGCGTTTGGGGATAAATCGAAGTTGCCAATGCCCCCCGGCCGGCGTTTTGCGGTGCTGACCTGCATGGACGCCCGGCTTGACCCGGCCAAATTCGCCGGTTTCGTGGAGGGGGACGCTCACGTCATCCGGAACGCGGGCGGGCGCGCCAGTGACGATGCCATTCGCTCCCTGGTGATTTCGCACAAACTGCTTGGCACGAACGAATGGTTCGTCGTGCATCACACGGATTGCGGAATGCTGACTTTCACGAATGAGGTGATTCGCGAATTGCTGGCGAAGAGTCTTGAAACGGCATCGATCGGTTCCGACGGCTGGAAGGATACCGGCAAGGGTCCGGGATCGGCTGAAGGAGAATACGTCGAATGGCTCGCTTTCGTGGACAACGCGAAGAGTGTCCTCGAAGACGTGCGGCGCATCAAGAGCCATCCGCTGGTGAACAAGAGCATCCCGGTCTATGGCTACATCTTCGACACGTCGAGCGGCAGGCTGATCGA
>CAZXBZ010000404.1:0-3416 GCA_964639135.1 uncultured Solibacteraceae bacterium
CTACCACGCCGAGGAATACTACAAACAGGTTCAGGCCTGGTATCTGCAGTACGACGTCTGGATTGTATTCGTGGCCGGGTTCACGCCGATCCCCTACAAGGTCTTCACCATCGCCTCCGGCGCGTTCGACATGAACCTGCTGGGATTCACGGCGGTAAGCATCCTCGGCCGGGGGGCGCGCTTCTTCCTGGTGGCCGGGCTGTTGCGGGTGGCGGGCGAGCGCATGAAGCGCTTTATCGACCGCTATTTCGACCTGCTCGCGATCCTGTTCGTGCTGCTGCTCGCGGGCGGCTTCGCGCTCATCAAGTTCCTCCGCTAAGCGCCCTCTTGTCAAGCGGCACGGGGCAGTGATAGAAACATAGGCGCCCGCCGCTCGGCCGGCGGCTCGGAGGAAACCGCCTTGAAGACGCTGCTCTCATTCTGCCTGACGCTTTTGGCGCTGACGCTTTTCTCCACGCTCGCGACGGCACAGGAGCAGAGCCCCGCGCAGCTCCTGCGAAAACGCTACCTGAGCGAGACCACGGGTAAGCTGCGCGATTATTACGTCTTTCTCCCCAAGGGGTATGAAGACGACACCGCAAAGCGCTGGCCGATGATTCTCTTTCTGCACGGAGCGGGCGAGCGCGGCGACGGCTTGAACGATCTGGAGAAGGTGCTGGTACACGGACCGCTGATGGAGGCCTGGATCCAGCGCCGCGACCTCCCGTTCGTGATGATCGTTCCGCAGGCGTCTTTCCCCGATGGGCACGCGAATACCTCCGCCATGCCGGCGGGCTATGGAGAGAAGCGAGACCCCGGCGCGAAAGTTCCTCCCCGAAACGAGGCCCCCTTCGATACGAATCCGATTCCCGAGGATTGGGGCAAACCGCGCGAACGGCCCTCCAGCGCGGTGACGAACGCCTGGTTACAGATGGAGAAAGAACTCGAATACATGGTACGCGCCACGGCGGCGGAATACCGCGTGAACCGGAAGCGGATTTCGATCACGGGGCTGAGCATGGGCGGTTTCGGCACGTTCGGCATCGCCGCGGCTCATCCGGAGATGTTCGCGGCCATCGCCCCGGTTTGCGGCGGCGGCGACCCCGCAACGCTCGACGCGCTCGCGCAATCGCAGCGGCCGATCTGGGTATTCCACGGCGGCCGGGACCGCACGGTAGCGCCCATCGAGAGCCTGCTGATGGTGAACGCACTGATCGCGAAGGGCCACCGGAACGTGAAGCTTACCGTCCATGAAGATCTGGCGCATAACGTCTGGACACGCGTTTACGAGAGCGAGGATTTCTATCGCTGGCTGCTGGCGCGGGCGCTCCCCTAACCTGGGCGGCGCTCGCCGGGTTATCCTATCCGGTTGAACACCCCTCGCATCCTGCTGCATACGCTCTTTGTCTTCGTGGGCGTTTCCACGACGATGCTGGGGCCGCTGCTCCCTTCCCTGACGCAGCGCTGGCGGCTTACGGATAGCGAGGCCGGGGCGCTTTTCACCGCGTTATTTTTTTCGGCCGTGTGCAGTTCGGTGCTGGTGACGTGGCTGATGCGGCACTTTCACGCCTGGCGGCTGATGCTGCTTGGATACGTTCTCTGCGGCATGGGGGTGCTCGGCTTCGCGGCCGCGCAATGGCACTGGGGGGTACTGGGCGCGTGTGTCTGCGGCTTCGGCCTGGGCCTTCTGAACCCCACCGCCAACCTTTCCGCCGCCTCGCTCATGCCGGAGCGGCCCGCCACCGCGATCAACCTGCTGAACTTTTATTTCACCATCGGCGCGACGCTCGCCCCCGCCGTCATCGCGGGCTTCGTGAACATGGGGTGGAGCGGGGCATTCCCCGTCGCGGTCGCGATTCCGGTATTGTCGGGCGCCCTGCTCGGAACACGCTATTTCGTACCCGACTTCGACAGCCCGAGCCCGGTAACCAACGGCGGCCAGAGCCCCCGGCGGCTCCTCTTTTTCTGCCTGACCATCAGCGCCCTCTTCGTTTACGTGGGCGTGGAAACGAGCAGCGGGGGATGGGCTTCCATTTATGTCCAGCGCGTGGCGGGCACGAACCTGGTGATCGCCTCGAGCGCGCCGGCCGCCTTCTGGGGCGCGCTTCTGGTAAGCCGTCTGACGGCGGTATGGCTCCTGCGATTCATCAGGCCGATGGCTCTTCTAACCGGCGGCGCGCTGCTAGCCCTCACGGGAAGCGTGTTTCTGCTGATGGTGGATTCTCCGCCTCTCGTGATCGCCGCCATCGCGATTACCGGGCTCGGGCTGGGACCGATTTTCGCGAACACCCTCGCTTACTTTCTGGAGCACTACGGAGCGGGCGCGGACCGCATCAGCGGTTTTCTTTTCGCCGCGGGCGGAACGGGCGGCGCGCTGCTGCCGCTGGCGATCGGCGAAATTTCGGACGCAAGCGGGAGCCTGCGCGCGGCGCTGGTCACCCTCCCCGTTTCGATCGTGGCGATGCTGGGCCTGCTCGCCTGGGCATCCCAGGCCCGGCCAACGCGACGAGCCTAGCATGGCAAGAGGCCGCACCCGATGATTCGGGCCGCGTGGAGACTGACGTTGATGTTACAGCTTCCGCGCTTCGCGTTCGATGGTTTCCCAGGCGAAATCGACATCCGCCTCCGTGGTCAGGACGTTTCCGATCGCAAGACGAAGGGTGTAAAGGCCGCCCAGACGTGCTTGCGAAAGAAACAGAGAACCGCTCGCATTCACTTCGGCCAGCAATCTGGCGTTCGCCGCTTCATCGGCCAGCAGCCGGAAGCAGACCGTGGAAAAAAGTACGGGCGCGGTGACCTCGAAAAGCGGGTGAGCCTCGATGCGGGCGGCCAGGGATTGCGCCAGCCGAATGTGATACCGCAGATTCTCCTCGATTTTT
The DNA here is from genome assembly GCA_964639135.1 of uncultured Solibacteraceae bacterium. Lineage (GTDB taxonomy): Bacteria > Acidobacteriota > Terriglobia > Bryobacterales > Bryobacteraceae > JACTMJ01. The sequence goes on from CAZXBZ010000404.1 coordinate 2,859, forward strand.
GCCCGGCCGAATGAACGCATGACGAACCAGAGCTTCAGCGCCCGGAAGCGTCTGCCGAGCGGCACTCCGTAATCCATGAGATTCACCGCGCGCGGGTGCTCCGCGGTTTTCAGATATTCGGGCACGATGGAAATCGCCCGCCGCAGAACCTCCGGATGCCGGATATAGAAGACGCTGATATCGGACGGCGTAAAGAGCCACTTGTGCGGATTGAGAACGATGGAATCCGCAAGCTGCCAGCCTTCGAAGAGGTGGCGGAATTCGGGGCAGATCGACACCGGGCCGGCGTAGGCGGCATCGACGTGCAGCCACAAACCGTGCCGGCGGCAGACCGCCGCGATTTCCGCGACGGGGTCGACGCTGGTGACCGCGGTAGTGCCTATGGTCGCGGTGACGCAGAAGGGGGTGAGGCCGCTCTCCCTGTCTTCGACGATCCGCTGCTCCAGAAGGTCCGCGCGCATCCGGAACTCCTCATCGGCGGCGATTTTCCGATGGAAGTTCTGGCCCACGCCAAGCGCCAGCGCGGCTTTCTCCACGGAAGAGTGCGCATACTCCGAA
>CAZXBZ010000405.1:0-3399 GCA_964639135.1 uncultured Solibacteraceae bacterium
GTCGAACTTCGACCGTGCGCACATGTTCCAGATGGGCTTCCTCTACGAGATGCCCTTTGGGAACGGGAAAAAGTGGGCCACCGAGGGAGTCTCCGCCGCCATCCTCGGCGGCTGGCAGTTTAACGGCCTGTTCGCCGCCTATACGGGAGCACCGTTTACCGTAACCGCTTCCGGATCAAGCCTGAATATGCCGGGCAACACCCAGACGGCGGACCAGATTAGCGGGAGCGTCCGCTACCTGAACCAGGTCGGCGACGACGGAACGTGGTTTGACACGAGCGCTTTCGCGCGCGTAACCGACGCGCGTTTCGGCAACGTGGGCCGGAACACCCTGCGCGGACCGGGAACGGCAAATATCGACCTAAGTCTTTTCCGCACGTTCAAACTGACGGAAAAGATCAACATGCAATTCAGGGCGGAATCGTTCAACCTGAGCAACACGCCCCATTTCAACAACCCCAACGGAAGCGCGAACAGTTCAAACTTCGGAAGAATTCTTTCGACGAACGCGAACTCGGCGCTGGGCCGCTCGCGTGAATTCCGCTTCGGCCTTCGCCTCGGCTTCTAAAAACCCCAACCGGGCTGCCTCCGGGAACTCCTTGGAGGCAGCCCGCCCTCGCGGGCCTCGCCAGCGCGCTCGCCGGTTTCTCGCAGCTCGAGAAAAGCACGGGCTAACGTGAATTCGGACGGAAGCTCACTTCCTTGAACCACACGGTGGAACCCGCATCATGATTCTGCAGTCCGATGTAGCCGCTATCGGGCCGGGGGCCCCGGACGGGCTCGAACCATATCTTACGAGGGGGAACCTCTTGCCCCTCGGTGTAGACATTCACCACTTCGCCGTTGAGCTTCACGGTAGTTTTCGGCCCATCAAGCGTGATTTCGAGCGTGTTCCATTCGCCGGCGGGTTTCTGGGTTTCCTTGGTGGCCTTACTGATGGAATAGATGGCCCCCGTGCGGTGCCACTCATCTCCGGCCGCGTCGATCTGCACTTCATAGCCGTTATGTACCCCGTACCAGGCGTCCATGGGCTTCTCGGGCATACGGATCACCACGCCTGAATTGGCGCGGCCGCCGCCGGTCTTGAAGACAACCGTTAGAGTGCCATCTCCGAACTTTGCGAGATCGTAGTAGAGTAGCCCCATTCCGCCTTCGGTTTTGAGCAGACCATCCTCGACGACAAAGTCATCCCAGCCCGCCTGCTTCCAACCGTCAAGATTCTCGCCGTTGAACAATGGAATAGCCTTGCCGGAGTTCGGCGCCGCGGCGGCGAAAACGGCAACAAAGAGGAGCAGGAGAATATCGAGCATCCGCATAGCGTCCTTATTATCCATCAACCCGCCACCGCCGAGGGGCGGGGTTTCGCGCACGCGTTCCCGATCGGTTTCCGCCTTGGGGTAAAATCTCGGCTACCCTAGACAATGTGCTCGACCTCAACTATTTCCGCAAGAATCTCGATGCGGTAGCCGCCCGGCTGGCGGATCGCGGTTTTGATCTCGATACCGCCGCGTTCCTTGCCCTCGATGCCCGCCGCCGCGAGGCGCTCACCGTGATCGAACAGCTCCGAAGCGACCGCAATACCCAGAGCAAGGAAATCGGCAATCTGCGCAAGCAGGGCATCGACACTTCCGAAGCCCAGGCGCGGGTGCGCGAAATCGGGGAGCGTATTACCGCGCTCGAAGAGGGCGTAAAATCGGCGGACGATGAATTCCAGCAATTGATGGCGGGCGTGCCGAACCTGCCGCACGAATCCGTGCCCGCGGGGAAATCCGCCGATGACAATGTCGAAATCAAGCGCTGGGGTACGCCACGCGAGTTCGGCTTCACGCCCAAGCCACATTGGGACCTGGGGCCCGCGCTCGGTGGCATGGATTTCGACCGCGCCGCCAAGATCACCGGCGCGCGCTTCGTTGTCTACACCGGCGCCATCGCGCGGCTCGAGCGCTCGCTCGCGAACTTCATGCTCGACATCCACACAGCCGAGCACGGCTACACCGAATGTTTCCCACCCTTTCTGGTTAACTCGGCCAGCCTCTTCGGCACCGGCAATTTGCCCAAGTTCGCCGAGGACCTCTTCCGCGTGGAAGGCAGCGATTTCTGGCTGATCCCCACCGCCGAGACGCCAGTGACGAACCTGTACCGCGACGAGACGCTGCCGGGCGATACCTTGCCCATCAGCTACTGCGCCTACAGCGCCTGCTTTCGCAGTGAGGCAGGCTCTTACGGGCGCGACGTGCGCGGTATTATCCGCCAGCACCAGTTCCAGAAGGTGGAATTGGTGAAGTTCACCACGCCCGAGCAGAGCCACGAGCAACTCGAGCGGCTCACCGCCGACGCGGAGGACATTCTGGAGCGGCTCGGCTTGCCCTACCGGCGTGTGCTGCTCTGCACCGGGGATATGGGTTTCTCATCCGCGAAGACCTACGACCTTGAGGCCTGGCTGCCCGGCCTCGGTGAATACAAGGAAATCTCCTCGTGCAGCAATTTCGAGGACTTCCAGGCCAGGCGCGCGGGCATCCGCGTGAAGAGCGGCGGAAAATCGGCGTTCGCGCATACACTGAACGGCAGCGGGCTGGCCGTGGGGCGCACGCTGGTGGCGGTCCTCGAAAACTACCAGCAGGCCGATGGCAGCGTCACCATACCCGAAGCGCTGCGGCCCTACATGAAGACCGATGCCATCCGCCCATGGCGAGACGGCGCAAGCGATTGATATGATCGCGATACCGCGCACGGGCTGAATCTGGCCGTCATCCGGTGGCGCGGCGTGACGGGCGCAAGATGTTTGGAGGATGATGGAAAATCTTGGCGGTATCCTGCCGGCGCTGGTAACTCCACTCGACGAACAGGGCAGGCTCCATCGGAAGAGTTACGAGCGCCTGCTCGATCGCGTTTACCGAGCGGGCTGCGATGGCGTCTACGTCTGTGGCCAGACCGGCGAAGGTCTTCAACTGCCGCTTGGCGTCCGGGAAGAGGCCGTCGAGGTGGCGGCGGCAAACACACCCGCCGGGTTGAGCGTCGTCGCGCATGTCGGCGCGGCAAGCACCGCGGATGCGCTTCGCCTCGCCCGGCATGCCGCCAAGGCGGGGGTGGCCGCCATCAGCAGCCTGCCACCCAATTCCAGCTATGGATTCGAGGAAGTGCTTCACTACTACGAGGCAATCGCCGCCGCGTCCCCGGCGCCGCTGCTTGTCTACTACTTCCCGGGCCACTCCACCGCGATTCGCACCGCCGGCGACCTGGAGCGTCTGTGCGAGATCCCGAATGTAACCGGCCTGAAGTACACCGCCTTCGATCTCTACACGCTTTCCCTGCTCGCTCGCGCGGGCCGCGTCGTCTTCAACGGCCACGATGAAGTGCTGGCGGCCGTCGGAGGGCTGACCGGCGATCTCTCCATTCAGC
>CAZXBZ010000406.1:0-3384 GCA_964639135.1 uncultured Solibacteraceae bacterium
GCTGGTGGCGCACAAGTACACCTCGCCCGCCCGGCTCGCCTGCCAGGGCGGCTCGAACGGCGGGCTGCTGGTGGGCGCGGTGATCAACCAGCGCCCCGGTCTCTTCCGCGCGGCCGTGCCGCAGGTGGGCGTGATGGATATGCTGCGCTTCCACAAGTTCACGATCGGCTGGAACTGGATCGCCGATTACGGTTCGAGCGACAACCCAGGAGAGTTCAAGGCGCTTTACGCCTACTCGCCGCTGCACAATATCCGCGAGGGCGTCACCTACCCCGCCGTGCTGGTGACCACCGCCGACCACGACGACCGCGTGGTTCCGGCGCATTCGTTCAAGTACATCGCCACCCTGCAGGCAAAAGCGTCGAAGACACATCCCGCCCTGATCCGCATCGACACCATGAGCGGCCACGGCGCGAGCAACACGGAAAAATCCATCGCGCTCACCGCGGATATCTACACCTTCCTGTTCCACGAATTGGGCGTGACGCCATCATTCCCGGAAACCCGGCCGGCGGAGTAGACTGAGTGGGAACGGGAACGCCGCGCGCCGTTGGAACGCGCGGCCGAGAATGAAGCGCCTTGAATGCCGGCGGCGTGAAGCCGCCCGGCGGAAAGTTGCCATACCCATGCTGATCTACCAGAAGCTGGAAGCCGCCCTGAAGGAACGGGAAGCGGCGGGATTGCGCAAGCACGAGCGTATTATCGCGAGTTCGCAGGCAACGGAACTCTTCCTCTCGGGGAGCCAGCAGCCCGTGCTGAACTTCTGCGCGAATAATTATCTCGGCCTCGCGAATCACCCCCGCGTCAGGGAAGCCGCGCGACATGCGATGAACGTCTATGGCTATGGCTTGTCTTCCGTGCGCTTCATCTGCGGCACTCAGAAGATTCACAAGCAACTGGAAGAGCGCATCGCCCGCTTCCTCGGCATGGAAGACGCCATTCTCTATTCTTCATGCTTCGACGCGAATGGCGGCTTGTTTGAAAGCATGATGGGTCCGGAAGACGCCATCCTGAGCGCGCGGCTGAACCACGCGAGCATTATCGACGGCGTGCGCCTCACGAAAAGCCGCCGCATCCCCTACGACGAACGCAGTCCGGAAGATTTCGAGCGCGCGCTCAAAGAGGCTCGCGAGGGAGACACAAACCAGGAACGCACCCTCTTCGCCATCACCGACGGCGTCTTCAGCATGGACGGCATCCTGGCGCCGCTCGATAAACTCGCGCCGCTCGCCCGCAAGTACGGCGCGCTGCTGGGCGTGGACGATTGCCACGCCACCGGTTTCATCGGCGAAAACGGCCGGGGGACCGGTGAGCACTTCGGCGTGGAGCCCGACGTGATTACGGGCACCCTGGGCAAGGCGCTGGGCGGCGCGAGCGGCGGCTTTACAGCAGGCCGCAAGCCGCTGGTGGAATGGCTCCGCAATACCTCCCGGCCCTATTTGTTTTCAAACTCGGTGCCGCCGGCTCTGGTCGCCGGAGCCATGGCCGCTCTCGACGTGGTGGAATCGGACGAAGGCGCGGAACTGCGCGCGCAACTTCAGGCCAATACCCAGCACTTCCGCGGCGCCATGCGCCATGCGGGCTTCGATGTTCCGGACGGGACTCACCCCATCACGCCGGTAATGTTCGGCGATGCCCGCCTCGCGAGCCGCATGGCGGATCGCCTTCTGGAGCTTGGCGTCTACGTCATCGGCTTCAGTTTTCCCGTGGTCCCGAAGAACCAGGCGCGGATTCGTGTGCAGTTGTGCGCGGCGCACACGCGCGAACAGATCGACCGTTGCGTGGAAGCGTTCACGATCGCGGCGCGGGAAGAAGGCATTCTGGGCGCGGAGGCGCACACGCCGGACAGCGCGAAGGCGGCCAAGCCACGCCGCACCATGAAAGCCTGGGTGTACCAGAAGGAAGCCACGCCCGAGGGCCCGCACATCGCGTTGTCCGAAATCCCCATGCCAAGGCCGATGCCTGGGGAGCTTCTCGTGAAGATTCGCTGCGTCTCGGTATGCGGCACGGACGAAGATCTCTTCCGGGGCAAGTTCCCGCACGTGCAGGATGGCATCGTCCCCGGCCATGAACTCTTCGGCGAAATCGTGGACGTCGGCTCGAACGTGCGCGGCTTCAAGCTCGGCCAGCGGGTAGTGGCGGAGAGCCATTACATCATGCCGGGCTACCCGGAAGAGGGCATCATCGGCCTCTGGGGGCCGAGTATTCATGGCGAGTATCTGCGCCCCTTGAACGGCGGCTACGCGGAATATACGACCATCCCCACATACTGCGCCCATATTGTGCCCAACGTCCTCGGCGAACCGGATTTCTTCCCCTCCCTGCTTGAAGGCGTGGGCAATGATTGCCTGGTGGCGAAATATCTTTTCGACAACAGCCTGCTCGGCACGGTTGGAATTGTCGGCTGCGGCTACCACGGCCTCATGACCCAACTGTTCGCCAAGAACTTCGGCGTGCGGAAACTGGCCGCGTTTGAAATCGACCCGGCGCGTCTCGAGCGGGCGAAGAACTTCGGCGCCGACGCGGTATTCCACTCGAGGTCCGAGACTCTGGCCGCGGAGGTCGCGGCCTTCACCGAAGGGAAGGGCTTCGACGCCATCATCGATATTGCGGGCGGCTCGCGCAAGGTGCTCGACCAGTGCCTCGGCCTCGTGAGCGACGGTGGCACCCTGGTGCTCTTCGGCCTTTACGGCGACCCCTCCGTCACGCTCGCCGGTTACGCGATCAACGACATCATCTTCCACATGCGCGAGCTGACCGTCGAACACGAGGGCAAGACCATCCATGTGCGCGGCATCACCGGGCGCGAGGGCATCTGGCCCTATCTCATCGATACCGTGGCGACCTCGCCCGATATCCAGCGGAAGATCATGAGCCTGGTGACCGTGAAAGGAACCCTGGAGCGGCTGGGCGAAGATACCGCCGCGCTCGACACTAAGAAGACCATCAAGCGCGCCTATCTGCCGTTCGCGCGGCCGGCGGCCGAGTAGCCGCGTCTTCGCGCCGCGCGGCCGGCAACACGTTCCACCCATGGGGAGCCCGCTGGCGAACCGCCGGAGCGCCGCCAAGACTCAGGCGGCAAGGCTAAGGTCTCCGTTGGACCCGGCGCGTGTTCCCACCTCCATGTATCCTCAGAGTAGGGCGCTTCTTTCGAGTACGTCCATCTCCTCATGGCCGAACCTCTTTATCTTTCCCTCTGGATCCAGGATTTCCGACAGGAGAACATGCTCGAGCACTTCTCGGCCATCCTCGGAGGATTTCCTTTTTCTGCGTTCTATTCTGGAATACAAAGCCTCACGATACGAGCGGTTTCCGACGCGGAACCTGATGTTGTGGATGAGGGTTTTGAGGACCCCGTCCCGCTCGAGGAAGTGATCCGCCGCT
>CAZXBZ010000407.1:0-3359 GCA_964639135.1 uncultured Solibacteraceae bacterium
CGCATCTCTCTTGAAACCATCAGTGTCTTCGCGTCCGGAAGGATCGAAACGAAATAATCGATATGCGTCGCGAGGCCGGAAAGGTCGATCGCGTCATCGGCGCCGAACTCAAGCTTGAGGACGTACTCATATTCCTCCGGCTTCAGCGATTGCCCCCAATACAGCCGCGCGGAATTTCCGTAAAAGAGGATGGTGCGGCCGGGAACGCGCGGATTTACGCCAAACTGGAGGTCGCCGCCGTCCCAACTGAGCTTCGAGCGGTGCCAGCCTTCGGATTGCAGCGAATCCAGCATCGCGTTGAAGGCTTCGCCATACCTCCCCTTCCCTTCATAGGATTTCCAGGTAACGAGAGTATGCGGTTTGCCGGACACATCACCGCTTTTGATGTAATCCTGGGCCCAGACATTGGGACGTCCCGTTGGATTATCCCGAAGGCGAATGGTGTGCGGCCGATTCGGGAGAAAGCCCGCCAGCGCGGAATCTTGCCACTTCTCGGAAACTTCCGCCTTGCTCTGAACAACAATGTCGAGCGGGCGTTCGATAACATCCAGAATGCTTTTCGCGACATCGAGACTGTCGCCCAGATTCACTTCTCTCTGCGCGAGGAAACCGCGGGAATCCACGGTAAAGACGAGGCCCTGAACGCGATTTGATTCGGTATACGCGCGGAAATCCGGGATGGACGGCTCGTAATAGATATGGCAGTAACGCTTCTGCTTTCGGGAGACCAGGGTGCTAACGAACGGCAGCTTTTTCTCCGTAAAGTACTCGCGCAATTGCTCGAGATCAGGTGAACAGAGATAGCGGAGAGCGTCTTTCGCCACCGCGTCCTGAAATCCAGGCACGGGCTCGACGGGAAGGAATGTCAGTGAGGGCGCGGCTCCCGCCGCCGGCGAAAGGATGCTAAGCGACAGAAACCATGGGGCAAGACCCAATCGAACAGTTCGGAACAACCCACGCAACCACACAGGGCGCAATCTCCTTGGCACACACAAATCCCGCGGGATCAGACCACATCCAACTGCCTCAACACATACCCTTCTGATTGTTTTGACGATCGAATCAGGAGCCTGGTTATGCGTCCGCGCAATTTTATGACGCGGCCTCGTCCCGATCGGAGGGCCGTGACACAGGCGCACTGTGATCTAATTGCCATGGAACGGAGAACGGCCACTACGAGTGGCTCTCCCACTCAGGCAGGTTGCAATGCTGGCATTTCTCTTACTCGCGCTTACGGTGAACGCTTCCTTTGAATCCGGGGCACTAAAAAGTTCGGAATGGACATCGTCCACCCACCTTGTAGCTACCGTTCAGGGGCAGGCGGATTCGGCCGGACGAAATTATCAGCCGAGCTGGTTCTACTTCTCGATCGATGGTTTTCACGACCCTTCCGTGAGGGAGCATGAAATCACGGTGGATGTCGCGGGTTTCGAGGGTGAGTACAACTTCAAGCCGCACGACGGCCGCGCGCACCGCAACGTACACCCCGCCTACAGTTACGACAATCTGCACTGGCGGTACTTCGAGACAACGGAATGGCTGGACAACCCCGCCCGAATCCGCGTGAAATTCAAACCGGAAGGCGAACGGATCTGGATTGCGCGAATCCCGCCTTACACCCTGGCGAATCTCCGGGAGCTGGCCGGCTCGATTGAGAGGCGGCGCTGGGTCACGATCCGTGAATATGGGCGGAGCGTACAAAACCGGCCGCTCGATCAGATCACGATCACGGACCCAGGCGTGCCGGCGGACAAGAAAAAAACCATCTGGGTGATTGCGCGGCAGCACGCCTGGGAATCCGATACCTCATGGGTGTTCGAGGGCGCGGTACGATTTCTGGCGGGGGCCGCCCCGGCGGCGGCGGATTTACGGCGGCGGTACGTGTTCCAGATGATCCCCACGCTCGATCCGGACGGGATCGCGGCCGGCGGAGTGCGCTTCAACCGCAACGGGTATGATTTGAACCGCAACTGGGACGTGGACAACGCACGGCTAATGCCCGAAATTGCCGCGACCCGGAAGACCATGGAGGACTGGATCGGCGAAGGACGCTCGATCGATTTCTTTCTGACGATTCACAACACGGAATCCGCGGATTTTCTATCGGGGCCGATCGGCGTCCAGAATTCGGCGGCGAGGGAAGTTGGGGAGCGCCTGAACACGCTACTGCGGACGTCCACGCATTTCCGCCCCGCGGGTGGAGTACGCGATAGCGCCCAAGGGGAAAATGCGCCGGGACGGCTGACCGTGGACCGGTGGGTCTTCGAGAAGACTGGGGCACCCAGCTTTCTAATGGAACTGATGACGGACCCGAGCCCGGCGTTCGGGCGGCCTCCGCTGACGAACGACCGGTTGAACTTCGGAGCGGCGCTTCCCCGGCTGATCGACGAAGCTCTCACGAACGCGCGCGCGGACCGGAGTCACTACAGCACGCCCATGCGCGAGCGGCTGAACGCTTACGAAGGGACGCTGGAACGCTGGCTGCAGGATGACATCGTAAACGGCTATGCAACCCGGGCCCGGAAGCTTTGGCATCGCGATTATTCGAGCGTGCCCGCGTACCTGAAGAGTGTGGAGCCGAACCGCGTGCGCTACCGCGCAATGCTCGCGCCGCCTGACGCACGCCCGGAAAGCGCACTCCGCCGTACGCCGTTCTCACGAATCGCCGGCCTCCAGGCCGAGTGGGTCACCTTACCGCTCTCTGGAGGAATCACGGCGGAAGGCCTGCTGGCAATGCCCGCGAATGTACGCGGCAAAGTGCCGCTGGTGATCGCGCAGCACGGCATCGACAGCTACCCCGAGCGTGTATTCGGCCTCGAGGACGAGGGGGGCGGCTATAAGGCCTATGGGATGGCGCTGGTGGAGCAAGGTTTCGCGGTGCTCGCGCCAATGAACCTCTCCTCCATCGAGCGGCGGAATCGCGTCGAGCGCCTGGCGCGCCTGGACGGGACCTCGCTCGCGGGGATTGAATTCGAGCGCATGAAACTGCTGCTCGACGCGGTGCTCGAGGATCCAGCGATCGACAAGGACCGGATCGGCTTCTGGGGCATCAGCCTCGGCGGGATGGCCGGCATGTACTGGACGCCGATTGAGCCACGCATCAAGGCGGCGGTAATTACGGCCTGGTTCAACCAGCGGCGCAACAAGATGGCGATTCCGGACGCGCGCTACTCGGTGTTTCTCGATACGACCGAGGAATACGTATTTTTGCGTGGCTGGCTGACGGAGTTCACCGATAGCGACGTGGCGAGCCTGATCTGTCCGCGGCCGCTGATGGTGCAGCACGGCAAACAGGATGGGATCGCCTACTGGCCGCAGGTGCAAGAGGAATTCGACGCGGCTCGCTCGCACTATGAAAA
>CAZXBZ010000408.1:0-3358 GCA_964639135.1 uncultured Solibacteraceae bacterium
GTTTGGCTACTTCCTGTGTTTCTTCATCACCCGGCTGCGCTTTCGCTGGCAGGCGCTGGTGGCGCTGGCGATGATCGCGGGCTACTGGGGACTGTTCGCGGCATTCCCAGGGCCGGATGGGGCCTTCTCGCGGACGGGGAATATCGGCGCGGTGATCGATAAGGCCGTGCTGGGTTACAACTACAGCGGCTACTATACGACCATCAATTTCATTGGAAACGCCGTCACCATTCTGTTCGGTTGCTGGACGGGTGCTTTGCTCATGCGGCCCGGAACTCACACCGAAAAGCTGCGAACCTTGGGGATCGCGGCGATCGCCGGCCTTGCCGCCGGGCTGGCCCTGACGCCGTTCAACCCGATGGTGAAGCGGCTCTGGACGCCGTCGTTCACCCTCTTCTCGGCCGGATGGGTGATTCTGATGCTGATGGCGTTCTACTGGCTGGTGGAAGCGAAAGGCTGCCGCCGCTGGACGTTCCCGTTCCTTGTGTTCGGAATGAACTCCATCTTCATCTACTCGTTCGGGCAGGTGCTGCACGGCTGGCTCTACCGCGGGCTCGGCGTGTTCACCGGCCATTTCTGGTATTTCGGCGAACTCGGCGCGATACCGCAGAATATTTGCACCCTGGCGGTGATGTGGTACCTGTGCTACTGGCTCTATCAGCGAAAGATCTACATCAAGATCTGACGATATCCGCCCCGGCGCGGCCTGGCTACCGCGCCGGGGCAGGGCGCGCCGCGCGGGCGGCGCTAGATGACGACAACGTGGTGATCGGGGCAGTCTTCGTGAATGTTCCGGTATACGACGTCGGCCAGGCCCTCCCCGTAGGCGGCAAAAAAGGAGAGGAACGAGTAGATCCTCTCCTGAAGGTGTTTCTCCGGGTAAATCAATCCGCCGAGATACCGGGCATCGGAGCGGATGCGCTCCTCGCGGCGGGCGATCTCGCGGGCCGTCTTCCTGGCCAGCTTCTGGAACTGATAGAGCACTCGTGTCTTGCTGCGTTCCGAGGCCGCGGCGAGAGTGGGGTCGAAGGCCAGCAACTGTTCTCGCATCCCGTCCAGAAGCGCGGATGCCTGCTCCCTGGCGCTTTCCATTGTGGTTTGGAGGCCGGCCGGAATTCTGGTGCGCGCCAGGCGCTCTTCAAGAGGCGTCTTGGTGGTGAAGAATTCCGGCACGGCGATCTGGTAGCGGTCCAGATCGCGCGCGGCTTTGCCGTCGATGAGGGTGAAGCTGTTGCGAGGCTGAAAGACGGGCTGGCGTCCCAGCAATTCCTGATAGAGCGGTCCGGATTGCGCCAGATAGGCGATTTCCGCGGCGCCCCCGACGAGGCAGGCGGTGGGCAGCAGATAATCCTGGACGACCGGACGGAGCAGCGCGTTGGGTGAGATGGCGGTCGCTCGCGCCGCGAGTTCCTGGGGGCTCCAGGAGCGGTTTCCATTCAAGAATCTTCCGTTGTGGGCGCGCAGGCTCAGCCGTTCCCCTTCGTCGAGGAGAAAGAAAAAAGAACTATCCGCCTCGAGATGTACCTGGGCGTGGTAGCCCGCCGCGCCGAGGGCGGCGCTGCACTCGGTGGCTCCCGCGGCAAGCTTCGGAAACCGCGTGACGGCATCGGCGAGCAGCGGAGCGGCAAGAGCGCGGATTTCCTCTTGAAGCGGATCTAAAAAAAGGATTTGGTGACGGCCGAGGAAGCGCTCAAGCAAGCCCCGAAACGCCTGGCTGTATGTATTGCCTTCACGGTAGAACTCGGAGGCCAGCGCGATGGCTTCCGGGGCGAAGGGCAGGCCCGCGAGGGACCGTTCGAGTTCTTCAACGCGCACGGGGGGGACAGGCAGCGGACCCACCGGGTGAGAGGGGGGCGTTTGATTCCCGGCGCGTTTCTCGGCCTGGTAGCGGCGGGCCTCGCGTTTGGCGTCGAAGAGCCACGCATGATCCACTTCGGCGAGATCGTGGTCTTCGCTGGCGAGCCAGAATACGGGAACGGCCGGAATGCCGGCGGCTTCGAGCGATTCCGCGATGCGCACGGCGGTGAGAGCTTTATACACCGAATAGGCGGGTCCGCCCAGGTAGCCGACCTGCTGGCCGGTGGCGATGGCGACGGTTCCTTCCCGCGAAAGTTTGGTGAGAAGGGGTGAGGAAGGGTTCAAAACACCGAGCGCTTCCACGAGCGCCCGGCGGCGCTCCGCCGGATAGCGAACGGCTTCCGCCGCGCGGCGCAGGGATTCGGGCTTGTAGGGTTGATACGTGTAAAAAGCGGAGAGATTCTCGAAGTGGTGGATGTAATCGAGGAGCAGCCGGCTCGTGCCGGGTAAGAGATCGTTGCGCAGACAATGGGATTCCATACACCTACCAAATGGTTCCGATGAGAACATGCGGAGGAAGGCTTCGAAGGGTCCGCCCCGGTTGCGCGCCCGCCTGGATTCGCCGCTTTTCACTAACAGTGTAAAACATGCCGGGTTTGCCGCTGGATACGAGCCGGCATTCCGCGGCGCGTCCGGTATGGAAATTCCTGACAAACCCATGGCGGGCGGATTGCGTCTATCCCGGTGGCGGTTCTCTGCGACAATAGCGGGAAGCGCCCCTCATTTTGAAAGGATTCACTCCGTTGCACAGAATCAGCTCTTTCCTTCTTAGCGGCTTGGCCGTGTGCGCGATTGTCGCCTACGCACAGAACACGCCGACCGCCCCCGCCGAGCCAGCCCCGGCCGCGGCGGCCTCCGAAACAGCGGACGCCGTGGCCAAGGATGCCGTTGTCCTCACCGTGGGCGACCAGCGCTTTACGCGCGAGCAGTTTGAAAACTTGATCCTGGCGCTGCCGCCCCAATTACAGGCGGCGGCTCGAGGCCCGCAGAAACGGGAATTCGCGCAGCAGATCGCCGAGCTCTTCGCGGTGGCGGGAGAGGCCGAGAAGCGGAAGCTGGACGCCCAGCCGGAACTGCGGATGCGGCTCAAGTATCAGCGTGACAATGTTCTGGCCGGTTACCTCTATCAGCGGATGGTGGCGGAGGCGCACGTGGACGCGGCCGAAGTGGAGAAATACTACAACGAGAACAAGAACTCATTCGAAGAGGTCACGGCTCGCCACATCCTGGTGCGCTTCAAGGGATCGCAGGTGCCGGCCCGCAAGGACGTCCCCGAGTTGAGCGAGGAAGAGGCGCTGAAGAAGGCGACGGCGCTAAAAGCGAGGCTCGCGGCGGGCGAGAAATTCGAGGAACTGGCGAAAGCGGAATCCGACGATACCGGTTCCGGCGCGGGCGGAGGAAGCCTCGGCACGTTCGGCCGCGGCCAGATGATTCCCGAGTTCGAACAATCCGCCTTCACCTTGCCGATCGGCCAGGTCAGTGAACCCGTGAAGACGGCGTT
>CAZXBZ010000409.1:0-3348 GCA_964639135.1 uncultured Solibacteraceae bacterium
ACGCCCTTCCACGAGGATCTGGCGATCGACGAGGAGAGCTTGAGGAAAGAGACGGATTTTCTCTGCCGCGGCGGCGTGCATGGTGTCGTATGGCCCGCGGGGGCGGGGGAATCGAGTTCCATTTCGTTCAACGAGCGCATGCGCTTCTCTCCCGCCGTCGTGAAGGAAGCGAAGGGCCGCACCAAGGTGCTCATCGGAGTCCATGGCGCAAATAAATTCGAGGCGATGGAATACGCCCGCTTCGCCGAGAAGATCGGCGCGGACGGCTTGCACGCACTGGGACCGGAGGACAATTTCGGCGACCAGAAATACATGGAGGATTACTTTACATCGATCGCATCCGTCTCCAAGCTGCCGATGTGCATCCAGGTATCGAATAGCGGGATGACCACCGATTTTCTCTTGCGCATGGCGGAAAAGATTCCGTCGGTGCGCATCCTGAAGCTTGAAATGGGAAACATCCCGCAAGAGGTGGAGCGCGTGCTGCGCGAGCGGAAACGGCCAGACGTTTACGCTTCCACCGGCGGCGGGGCCATGAACCTCTATACGGAGATGGAGCGCGGCTCCGGCGGCACCATGGCCGGCGCCGGCTTCGCGGATATCCAGGCCAAGATCTGGGATCTGTTCCACGACGGCAAGAAGAAAGACTCCTTCGAACTCTTCCAGCGCTTCCTGCTTTCCGCCGTCCTCGAACGCCGCACGACTTTCGTCCTGATGAAAGAGGTCTTGCGGCGCCGCGGAATCTTCAAGAACGTGGTCATGCGCCGGACAAGCCGTTTCACCATGGACGCGGCCGATCTGCGCGAACTCGACGAAATCATGGAGATCCTTCGGCCCGATTTCCGTGCGTGATCTCTTGCTCCAGTTGCTCACGGGATGGAGCGGACGCCGTGTGAACTCTTCCCGCGGATCCCGGAGACCGTGTAATATTTGCCCCCGGGCGCACGCGTGTATGGAAGAAACCGGCAACGCATCCGCGGGGCCATCCGCGCGCGGCGTCCCGTAAGGCATGCACGCGGATACGCCGGTGCGCTCCGCGTATAAAATTCCGTGCCGGCACGTTCCGCGGATGCCTCTTGCGGCGCCGTTGTAACATTTGGCATAACTCGTGCATAACAATCGGTATATCCGCTCCATTGCGCGGAATTTGTGGCACAATCAGGATGCGAAGCGCACACCGGGCCCGTCCCGGCGGCGCATGAGGTGAAATCGATGACAAATGAAACCAATCGGCGGCCCAGCCGCAATCGCGAGCAAGGCTCCACACTCCTGGTGCCTATCCTCCTCGGCGCGGTGATCGCGCTCATCGCGGCCAACATCTATCTTTTCCTGCAAGTGGATAAGGTGAAGACGGATCTTGCCGTGGTGCAGCAGGGCCTCGCCGACGAGGTCACGCAATTGAAGGAGACCGTGAGCGTCTCCTCCGCCGCCAGCCGGAAGCGTGTCGAGGAGTTGCAGGCGTCCCTGCAATCCGCGCAGGAAGAGGCCACCCAAGCCGTCGGCCGCGCGAAGACGGAAGCCGTGCAGCGCGCCGAGGCTCTCAGCCGCCAGCTCGCCGCCGAACAGCGCAAGCAGGAGGAACAATCGAAGGTAATTGCGTCGCGGGTAGAGGAAGTCAACAAGTCGGTGGAAACGAATGCCGAAAAAATGGGCAAGGTGGATGAGTTCACCGCGAAGCTTGCTGAAGCCGATAATCTGCTTGACAGCGCGCTGAAAAAGGCGATGGGCGATATGGGCGTGATGAGCGGGTTAATCGCCACCAACGCCGATGAGCTCAAGAAACTCAAGGAATTGGGTGACCGGAACTATTATGAATTCGATCTGCGCAAGGCCAAGCAGCCCACCAAGGTCGGCGATGTCCTCATCCGGCTGACAAAGGCCGATACCAAGCGCAACCGCTTCACGCTCGAAGTGATCGCCGACGACAAGAGGGTGGAAAAGAAAGACCGGACCCTGAACGAACCCATTCAGTTCTACACCATGTCCGCCCGCCAGCCCTATGAGCTAGTGGTCAATAATGTGCAAAAAGACCGCATCGTGGGCTATCTGGCGACACCCAAGGTGCAGCGCTCCAGGGGCGGCGAGTAGCTCGCGCGCGCACAATCCATCGCTTCGCGAGAAAGAGGGCGGCTTTTCGGAGCCGCCCTCTTTGCCTTCCCCGCCTCAGCCGCCGCGCTAATTCGCCTCGCGGAAGCCTACCCGGAACTTGCCGCCACGCTTGACTTCCACCTTGGCTTTCCCGCCCAGCGGAAGATCGCCGGAAATCGTTACCGCGTACTGGCTGCCGATTAAACCGAACACAGCTTCCCCCGGGCTCAGCCGGGTCTTTTTCGCCATATCCTGTAAACTCAGCGCGATGCCACCGGTCTTTTCGGCCAAGTTCTGAAACATCCCCCGGTACCCTCCGACGAATAACGGGTAGATGGTCACTTCGTTCCGTTGAGCCAGCCGGTGGAGCCGGCTTTCCGAGACGCGGCTGCCCGCTTCAAGCCCCGCCGTGATCAGAATCACCACCGGCCTGGCGCCCGCATCGGTGAAGGCGCCATCGATTACCGCGTAGATGGCATCGAGAATATGAGGATTATTGCCGTACTTCAGATCACCGAGCGACCTCGCCAGTGCCTGCTTGCTGGACGTGAAATCCTGAATGACGGTGGCGGCGCTATCAAACGCCACAATGGACATTTGATCGCCTTCCGGCAGATGCTCGACGATGTCGGCGGCCGCTGGCTGCACCATCTCCCCAATCGAGCTGGAATCCACCAGTAACGCGACGTCCATCGCACCGGTGATTTTCTCCACTTTTTCCACCCGCCTCGCGCGGCCGCCATCCGTCACGCTGAAATCGGCGGCCGTAAGATCGGTGATGGGCGACATGGTATCCCGGTCCACCACGGTGACAAGCAGCTTTGTGGATGCCGCGGCGGCGAGGCAGACAAGGGTAAGCAGCGCGGCGAGCGTCCCCATGCGCCGCCAGCGGGAACCGATTAACCGGGAAGCCATCACGTTTCCGAGCTTATCTCAATCTGATGGAGGGGGTAAAACGCCGCCTGAATTTTATAAAAAAAGGGCAGGGGAAAAGGGCTTGTGAAGCCTCCCCTGCCCTGCCGAATGAACTGGCTAAATGTTGCTGTTTGCTGGGTTCCAGCCGGATATCCGGCTCGATGGAAGCTCCGGGTATCGCTCGGGGAGAACTGACCGCGCGGCCCGCTCGATACCAGACGCATCATGGTCTGGAAAGCGAACCGGGGACGGGACTCCCGCCGATTCCAGGAACGTTCCTACGCTCTGATCTTATGGCAGTTTACGATTTCCGAGGAGTCCTATAAGAACTATGGCCAGCGGTAC
>CAZXBZ010000410.1:0-3336 GCA_964639135.1 uncultured Solibacteraceae bacterium
GAGTCTTTCTGGTGGGCGGCTCGC
Organism: uncultured Solibacteraceae bacterium; assembly: GCA_964639135.1. Lineage (GTDB taxonomy): Bacteria > Acidobacteriota > Terriglobia > Bryobacterales > Bryobacteraceae > JACTMJ01. The sequence continues at coordinate 25 of CAZXBZ010000410.1, forward strand.
GCTTCGCGAAATCCATCGCTTCGCGAATACTCCGGTTCGCCTGCCACAGGGCTTGTTCTGGGATAGCTTCGGGCTGTTTCACGAAATTGAGCGGGGCATACGGTTGGCCGGGATGGAGCATCAGGCGCTCGATGGGATCGGCGTCGACACTTGGGGTGTCGATTTTGGGTTGCTGGGGCGGGACGGCACGCTGGTTGAAAATCCCCGCTGTTACCGGGACGAACGCACCAACGGAATTCTGGAAGCCGCCTTCCGCCGGATGCCGAAGGAAGAGATTTATGCCCGCACCGGCATCCAGTTTCTGCAATTCAACACGCTGTTCCAGCTATACGCGATGCGCCGCGGAAACGCTTCCTCCCTTGCCGCCGCCCACTCGATGCTGATGATGCCGGATCTGCTGAATTACTGGCTCTCCGGCCGCGCCGTATCGGAAATCACCATCGCCAGCACGTCACAGATCTACAATCCGAATCGCGCCGATTGGGACCGGGAATTACTCGCATCGTTCGGCCTGTCATCGTCGATGCTGCTGGATCTTGTTCCTCCCGCCACGCGATTGGGAAACCTGACGCCGTACCTCGTCCAGGCATCCCGCCTCGGCGGTGAAACGCCCGTTTACGCCGTGGCCGGGCACGATACCGCCTGCGCGGTAGCCGCCGCGCCAGCGGCATCGGAGGGAAGTTGGTGTTATATCAGCTCGGGAACGTGGTCTCTTCTCGGCGCTGAACTGGAAGCTCCGGTGATCCATGCGAAAGCACTCACCCACGGTTTTACCAACGAGATGGGGGTGGGCTCCAGGGTTCGTTTTCTCAAGAACATCATGGGCCTGTGGCTGCTGCAGGAATGCCGCCGCGCGTGGGCGCATGAAGGAGCCGAATACTCCTACGAAGATCTGGTGGCGGCGGCCGGAGAGGCCCCACCCTTTCTTGCCGTGGTGGATCCCGATGCCTTCCTCGCGCCCGGCGACATGCCCGCGAAGATCCAGAAGTATTGCGCGGACTCCGGCCAATCCGTACCCAGCGATCCGGCTCGGATCACCAGGGTGATTCTCGAAAGCCTCGCGGTCTGCTATCGAAAGGTGCTCGAAGATCTTGAAGAAACGCTGGAGCGGAGGATGGAAGTGATACACATCGTCGGCGGAGGCTCTCGCAATCAACTCCTGAATCAGTTTGTGGCGGACGCAACGGGGCGCGATATCGTGGCCGGCCCAGCCGAGGCCACGGCGATTGGGAATGTGCTGGTGCAGGCCATGGGTGACGGTGAGATTTCAAGTCTTGATACAGCGCGCGAAGTGGTGAAGAATTCTTTCGAGGTAAGGCGTTTCGAGCCACGCGGCTCTCCCCGGTGGGAACAAGCCTATGCCCGATTCCGTGAGCTGACCGCGTGATGGGCCAGCGCCCGTGAATACGGCAACGAGGGCGTCCGGAATAAGAACCGGACGCCCTCGTTGAAAATCAATTTACCGAAAATTCTACCTGGAAATGATAGCGCCTTCACGAGCGCTGATGACGCGATCGATCATGCCATAGGCCTGCGCCTGCTCGGCTTCCATGATGTAATCGCGGTCGACATCCTGTGCGATTTTCTCCACGGGCTGCCCGGTGGCATGGGCCAACTCCGCATTGAGGATTTCGCGCATCCGCAGAATTTCCTTCGCGTAAATATCGATATCCGCGGCTTGGCCGGCCAGGCCGCTCATCGAAGGCTGGTGGATCAGAATCCGGGAATGCGGCAGGCTGTAACGCTTTCCCTTTGTTCCCGCGGCCAGAAGCACGGCACCCATGGAAGCCGCCTGGCCCACGCAGATCGTTACGATGTCGGGCTCGACGAAGCGCATGGTGTCGAGAATGGCGAGCCCCGCCGTGATGCTGCCTCCGGGTGAGTTGATATAAAGCGAAATATCCCGCTGTGGATCTTCAGCCGCCAGGAATAGCAACTGGGCAATGATCAGATTCGCCACCTGATCGTCAATCGGAGTCCCCAGGAAAATGATGTTCTCCTTGAGAAGGCGGGAATAGATATCGTAAGCCCGCTCTCCCCGGGAACTCTGCTCGACCACCATCGGGACGAGTACGGAACTGCTCATGCGTTTACCTCCTGCGACGTCACGCCGCGGAACTCCCGCGGCGCGTCCGGCGCCGGGGCACTCAATTTTTTCGGGCAACCGCGGCCTTGCGGGGTTTCTTGGCTTTTGCCAGGAGCTTTCGCTTATCGTCCAGCGCCCGGGCAAGGTCGGCAATCGAAGTGCCCTCCAAATAATCCAATATACGCAATCGCAGCTCTTTCCACGAGTCGTGCATGCCGCAAGGCGCCTCGTCGTTGCATTCGGAGAGCCCGCTGATGCACTTTTCGTAATCGGTCATTCCGTCAAGAGCTTCGACGATGGCGAACAGCGTGATATCTTCGGCCGATTGCCGCAGGCAAAAGCCGCCGGTCGGCCCCTTGCTCGACCGTAAGAGCCCCTTGCGCGCGAGCTGCTGGAGAATCTTGGCGAGAAAATGAGCCGGGATCCCCTCCTGTTCGGCGATCTGCTTCACCATTACATACTTCGCGTCAGGCACTTGCGCGAGGTGAACGAAAGCTCGGATGGCATATTCTGAAGAGCGGCTATAGATCATACACGGGATCCCTCTGGTTTGAACTGGATAAAGTACTCCGTTATCCTAAACCTTAACGCCTATTGCCCGAAAAAGGAATAGCGGGAGCGCTTTTTCGCGGCTCTCGCATGGCCGCTACCATGCAAAAGCTCGCATCGCCGCGTCACCACGGCGATACAATCCTTGGATGATATATTACCGTTTCGGGTTGCGAAATCCTAATTCCATTGTACCCAATTCCCTCCAGTTTCCAGTGATTCCGTGTTTTCGGATATCCGCGACAAGCGGCCATTTCTTCTTACTGATCGTTCTCAATCAGTAGTGAAGCGAAAAATCTTTCAACACCGCGGCTAATGTTCTTCGATTCGGCTTCCGATATGAGGTGGAGCGACACGGCTTACTTGGGCGAAGTACCGGCGAAACCCACATGATTTTCGTTGTGGAAAGCGCGGGGAGTACCGGAGAAAGCTTCAATGGAATTGGGCTAGCGTTTACGATCAAGTCAGCACCCGAAGATTATGGAGCCGAGCGGAGACAGCAACTTCCACTGATCCGTTCGTCATGTGAAACTCGCGGACGTAAGTGAGAGATGAAAGTTCTGGTTGCGGAAGACGACGTTGTTCAACTTCGCTTGCTCGAGGTAACTCTATCCAAGTGGGGGTACCACGTTCTTTCCGCTCGCGACGGCGAGACCGCCTGGCAGCTTCTGCAACAG
>CAZXBZ010000411.1:0-3332 GCA_964639135.1 uncultured Solibacteraceae bacterium
AATCGAGAATCCGCTTGTGGTGCTGCCAGAGATTCGGCGAGCGCGTCAAGCGGCTCAGCAGCAGATGGAATTCGTGCAGAAATTCCTTCGGCAGTTTGTCGTAAAGCTTCAGGAAGAGTTCCTCGTGGCTCAGCACTTCCTCCTTCCAGGCTTCCCGATCCACCTCCATCACCTCGCTGAATTTTTCAAAGCTGAAGTCGAGGCCTTCGAGATCGAGGTCTTCATAGCGGGGCATCCAGCCGACCGGGCTTTCGATCGCGTAGGCGCCGCCATGCACGCGGCCGACGATCCATTTCAGCACCCGCATGTTCTCGCCGAAGCCCGGCCACATGAAGTTGCCATCCTTGTCCTTGCGGAACCAGTTCACGTGGAAGATCCGCGGCGGATTCGGAATATGGCGGCCGATATTCAGCCAGTGGTTGAAGTAATCCGCCATGTGGTAACCGCAGAAAGGCAGCATGGCGAAGGGATCCCGCCGCACCTTGCCCACCGTGCCGGCCGCGGCGGCCGTCATCTCCGACCCCATGGTGGAGGCGATGTAAACGCCGTGGGACCAGTTGAAGGCCTGGAACACCAGCGGCACCTTCGTCATGCGGCGGCCGCCAAAGATGAACGCGCTGATCGGCACGCCGTTCGGATCTTCCCAGGCCGGGTCGATCGTCGGGCACTGGCCCGCGGGAGCGGTGAAGCGGGCATTCGGATGCGAGGAGAGGCGTCCGCAATCGGGCGTCCAATCCATGCCCTTCCAATCGATCAGATGCGCGGGAGCGGCATCGGTCATGCCTTCCCACCACACGTCTCCATCGTCGGTGAGCGCCACGTTGGTGAAGATCGAATTCGATTTGCAGGATTCCATTGCGTTCGGATTCGACTTATAGGATGTCCCCGGCGCCACGCCGAAGAAGCCGTACTCGGGGTTGATCGCATACAGGCGTCCATCTTCGCCCGGCTTGATCCAGGCGATATCGTCGCCGACCGTCCAGATCTTGTGATCGCTGAAGCGCTCCGGCGGAATCAGCATCGCGAAGTTGGTCTTGCCGCACGCGCTCGGAAACGCGGCCGCCACGTAGGTTTTCTTGCCCTGAGGGTCTTCCATGCCCAGGATCAGCATGTGCTCGGCCATCCAGCCTTCGTCGTGCGCCATCGTGGAGGCGATGCGCAGCGCGAAGCACTTCTTGCCGAGCAGCGCGTTTCCGCCGTACCCGCTGCCAAAACTCCAGATCGTGCGCTCCTCGGGAAAATGGACAATGTACTTGTGCTCCGGGTTGCACGGCCACGGAACGTCCTTCGCGCCATCCACCAGCGGCGCGCCCACGGAATGCAGGCACGGCACGAATTGGCCGTCTTCCCCGAGCGCGTCGAGAACCTTCTGGCCCATGCGCGTCATGATGCGCATGTTCGCCACAACATAGGGCGAATCGGTAATTTCAACGCCGATGTGCGCGATGTGCGAACCGATGGGCCCCATGCTGAAGGGGATCACGTACATCGTGCGTCCGCGCATCGAGCCGTCAAACAGCGCGGTGAGCTTCGCCTTCATGGCGTCGGGCGCCATCCAGTTATTGGTGGGGCCGGCGTCTTCGCTGCGGCGGCTGCAAATATAGGTGCTGTCCTCGACGCGCGCGACGTCGCCGGGGTCCGACCGGCATAGAAAACTGTTCGGGCGCTTGGCTTCATTCAGCCGGATAAAGGTCCCGGATTCCACCATCTGCTCGCACAGACGGTCGTATTCCTCCCGTGAACCATCGCACCAGTAAACCTGGTCGGGCTTGCAAAGCGCCACCGTGCTCTCAACCCAGTCAAGAAGTTGCTTGTTCGTTGTCTTGGCGGTTTGTTCGATTTCGATCATACTTGTCGATTCCTCGTCTCTGAACTGCCACGGCTCTGGTGGTTGTCCGGTTATGAGTGTTATCGTGATGGCCCCGGCTCCGGCGCTCCGCCTGGGGAGCGATGTTCCGCCGGTGCAAAAAGGCTCCTAACAGTTAATCAGACCGTAAATACTGAATCTTGTCAAATCTGGCCTGGTTGAGGCCAGTTTAGCGCATCCACCGGGGAAACCGGCGATTCCGCCGGCTACGGTAGAGGCGTATCCCGTGAGCCCCCGGCTCTCCCGGCGGAGCTGCTCCACTGTAGGACGTATTGGAGTCCTAGTACTTATATGTAAACTTGTAAATTTTTGTGAAATTCCGGGCCGTCCATGATAATTGTTAGCTAAATCGTTGACAGGTCACTACTTTTATCGTTTCTTAAGGAATAGCAGCCGGTTTTTACATACTTAACTTGAACCGGTCAAGAGATTCCTGTTGAGATTGAAATCTCGTTTATAAAATAGAATGAGAAAGCCAATCCAACAGGCTTGGAACGAAGGCGGCAGCCCGCATCCAGCCGAAGGGGCGGGAATATCGTCTTCACCCGGCTAAAGAGCCGGCGGAAGCCAACCGATAGACGCGGTGGAGGCTTCCTCGCCGCAACGGCGGCGTCCCGCGGACCGGATTCCGCACGGAATCCGGCCGCTCACGGAATTGAAGGGTCTCGGTTATGGAAATGATGATTGCATTCGTCACCCTGCTCCTCGGTATCGCCATGGGAGCGTTTCTCGTATGGTTCTCGAAGGAAGGACAAACGCAGCAAGCCGTCGCGGCCGCCCAGGCCGAGAATCTCGCTCTCATCGCGGCGCTCGAAGCCAAGGCGGAGGCGCTCTCGCGGCGGGAGGCGGAACTTAACCAGGAACTGGCGGCGGTGCGCCATGATCTCGAGCAGCGGCGCATGCAATCGGAGAACGAACTAGGGCTGGCGCGGCAGGAAGCCGCCCGGCTGCGCGAGGAGCAAGTGCAACTGCAGGCACAGCTATTTACCGAACGGCAAATTTCCACCGAGAAGCAGCGCGTCCTCACGGAGCTGGAGGAACGCTTCACACAGACAATCGGCAGCGCGTCGCACCAGGCGATTGAAGCGGCCTCTCGGGAAGCTCTTACAAACATCTCCGAAAAATTGATCGAGGGCAGTTCGAGGAATTTTCTGGAGATGGCTAAAACCGCGCTCGCGGAGTATCGTCCGGAGACGGCGGAGAGCCACTCCACGAATGGTTACGCGGGCCCTGGCGAACACGCTCTGAACGGTGGCGGACAGCTTGCGGACATGGTGAAGCCGCTCGACGACACGCTCCGGAAGGTGGAAGATCAGCTTCGCGCGATGGAACGCGAGCGAACGGGTGAATTCCAGGCACTGCTCGAACACGTAAAAGAACTCGGCGAAAGCCAGAGCGCCCTGCGGGCCGAGGCGGTCAGACTGGCCAACGCGATGCGAACGCCCGTGCAGAGCGGGCTCTGGGG
>CAZXBZ010000412.1:0-3332 GCA_964639135.1 uncultured Solibacteraceae bacterium
CCGTGACGTCTCTCTAAAGAAGATTCATGGGCTAGCTGAAAGATTCGACGATATCCACCGCCGCCAAGGTTTCAGCTTTGGAGCCTGGGACGCCCGCGCTATTCGCCGCGCGTACCCTTCAGCGGACCATTGTACTCCGCAAAAGCCCAGGAGCCCGCAAGATCTTTTCCGCTCACCTTCCCAGTCAGATGCAGGTCCGCCTTGAAGCCGGCATCCGGCGAGTAGTAGTCTTTCGCGATAATGCTCAGCACTCCGTCCTTGAACGTACCCGCCCAAACGTGATCGCTGGTCTTGCCGGAAACGGATTCCCCGTCCGCTAAAACATTCACCTGAATAGGGATATCTCCCACATCGGTCGCCAGCACGAAACTCCACATCCCGCTCACTCCGGCGGCCGCCGCCGTTCCCGGCGCGGCAAGCGTGCCCTTCATCTCTCCGGTGTGCTCCGCGAAATGCCACGTGCCGGTGATGGTATTTCCGTCAACCACGCCCTCAAACGAGAATTCCGCCTTGAAGCCGGCATCGTCGGAATAAAATTCCGGCAGTTTCATGGAAAGTTTCCCGTCGCGGAACGTACCCGTCATCTCCTGGTTCATGACGGTGGTGGTCACATTCTCGCCGGCGGATTTCAGAGTCATCGAAATGGGGCGATCACCGGCTTCCGTCAAAAAGACCAGATTCCATGTGCCATCCACCGCCGCGGAAAGCGTGCCGGAATAGATCGTCAGAAGCAACAACAAGGAAGAGGATTTCAGTATCTGGGAGATCAGCTGGGGCATGGGGAATACACCTCCACGGATTGCGGGAATCGCACGCCGAGTCTTCTTTCAACAGCATGCCACAAATCGAGGCCGCCGCTTAAGCCGGAAAAGCCGCGGCGGGAAGCTATCTGGCCAGGAAGCCCGTCCGCCGACGGGAAGCCCTGGGCGCACCGCCCTCCGCGCGAACTCAAACAGCCCCGCGCGGAGCGAAACGGAACTCTACGCAATAACGATATCCTGGAGAAACACTCGCGTCATTGGAGATAAGTTCCGGGGATGCCCGTCAAAGTTCTGTGCCACGCCGGCGACGGCATCGAGATCCGCACCCTGCACCGCGGCCTGGCCGCGAGAATCCACCAGCTAGTGCGGGCGGATCAGGCTCGCCTTGCCCGCTTCCTCCCCTGGGTGCAGCAAACGCAAAGTATCGCCGATACGGTCGACTTTCTGGCTCGCGCCCGTGAAGCCTTCGTACGCGGACAGGCCGTGCACGGGGGCATCTGGTTCGAGAACGAATTGGTCGGCCTCGTGGCGCTCGAAGTCAAGCGGCCCGCGGACCAGGTGGCGCACATTGGCTACTGGATCAGCGGGCGCACCGAGGGTAAGGGCGTCATGACGCGCGCCCTGACCGCGTTCGTCGCCTACTCCTTCCGGGAGTGGCGGCTCCATCGGCTTGAAATCTACTGCGCCACGGAAAACGTCAGAAGCTGCCGGGTCGCGGAGCGCGCGGGGTTCCGCAAAGAGGGCACCCTGCGCGGCGCGCGCAAGGTGAACGGCGAATTTCTGGATATGAACCTCTACGCGCTGCTGCTCCCGGACTGGCGGGCCGCCCAGCAAGCGGCGGAATCCCAGCGCCGTGACGGCTAGGGAAGCAGATCGCGCGCGGCCTGCAATTCACCGAGCGTCTTGCCGTCGCCGATTCGCTGTGCTACCTCGATCCCCTGATCGTACGCCGTCGCCGCGGAGTCCGTATCCCCCGAGGCTTCGAGCGCCATTCCGCAATGGAAATACGCCGCGACATAATCCGGATTTACTTCCATCAGGTGGCGATATCCCGAAATAGCCTTCGGCAGATCGCCTTCGTTCTTGTACTCATTCGCCAAACTGTATAGCAGAAAACTATCCGTCGGATTCTGCTTCAACATTTCCTGAATCATCTCAAGGCGTTTACCGGGCATAACATTCCCATGATGCACCATCGCCGCCGGAGTTGGCGAGGAACCGCTTCTCCGGCCATACACTCCGAGAGCCCGCCGGGCGGCATGTGACGGCCGCGGGCGTGAGCCCAGGGAACCCCGCCCAATCATCCGCGTGCATCCATCATCAAGCAAATGGCGCCTTACCCATACGCGAGATCCGCGCTCGCGGCCCGCTGGAAGCCACCGGGATAGGGTTCATGCCGTCGCGGTTTGAGATGGGGCACGGCTCCTCAAACGGCTTCACAATTGGCGAAGGCGTTGCCGGACCCTCAGCCCTTATGCATCCGAACCCTCGGCCCGAATACCCATCACTTCAGCCAGAGCAGTACAGGCAGCATCAATGCATCCGCGCCAGTATGCCAGGTTCGTTTGCATCCAGCACGCGCACAGCTCACGCTGTAGAGGCGCTCACGGTGAGATAATGAAGAAACTCATCGAATGGGTGTTCATGACGCCGCTGATATAGTGGATCACGTTCGGGCGGCCGAAATGTCAGCCGGCGGGAAGTGGCGCAAAATCACGTCAATTTTGAGAAACCCGATGGTTTGCGATTTCGCCTATCTAAGTGGTATTCACTGTCCTCCACTGTAGGGGGCGGGGTTTCATAATTTGGACCGAGCCCGACCGGGTCAAGTCACAGTCTGATAAAGTGAGCGCGTCAATGCGGGAACGTACTCGTATTTGAATCGCGATTCTCTCAATTTCGTTCTAGGAGTGAGAAGAAAACAATGAAGTGGCAAAATACGATCCTTATGGCTTCCGTCTCCCTGTTGTTCATCGGGGGCGCCAGTGCACAGAATGCGTCGCGCCAATGCGCGAATGCCGTGGCCGAGCGCTATAACGTCAAGCGAAATGATGTCAAGGTGAGCGGAGGCCAGAATCGAGGCGGGGACTCCGTGTACACCTGGCAGGCTGGCCGCTCACGAAGCGGCTATTGTGTAGCCGATCGCAATGGTCGCGTGAGCGAGGTAGGCCTGGGTAACTATAACTACCAGAGGAACTCCGCCGGAAGGAACAATAACCGGGGGAACGACGGCTGGGGGAATAACAACAGGAATAACAACAACCGCGGGCGCGACAACCGGAACAGCGGCTGGAATAGCGGAAACAGTAATATCTCCGCGCCGCAAGTCAACGTGGATACATCCGGCCGTGGCAACTACAGTGACGGCGGCACCTCGGTGCGCATCACGCGCGGCTGGGTGAACACAAGAGGAAACACGACGGTGAGCCTGAGTGGTGAGAACAATTTCCGCGTGGACTTCTACGGCAATATCACATCTCAAAATGGAGACCGTGAATTTACCATGCGGATCACCGGATCCAGTCGCGGAAACGCAAGCGGGAATCTGACCTTCCGTCTGAATAAGGACCG
>CAZXBZ010000413.1:0-3327 GCA_964639135.1 uncultured Solibacteraceae bacterium
ACATTCCTGGATGGAAATGTTTATTTGCCAAATCTTCAGACGGTCAGAGGACTAGTTATTGCTGGTACAGAAAAGGGGAGCAGGTCACACCTTTCCCGCCTCGCTTGTCGTGCCTCTGTCGCGACGCTCCAGCGTACTACCATGTGTTCCTGGAACTGTCTGGCGAAGCCTTGTCGCGGGCATTGAAGTCAGGCGTTTTAGTGGAGGTGCATTGTGAGCAAGATCATTGAATCGCTGCGTGGCGACCTGGCGGCGCTCCATGAAGCCGGAGCGATCGGCAAGGTGACGATGCGCGAGTTCGACGCGATTTGCCCGCCGCCAGTGCGGGAATTCAATGCCGCGGACATCAAGCGCCTGCGCGAAGGCTTGAAGTTCAGCCAGCCGGTGTTTGCCCACTACCTGCACACCACGGCCTCGACCGTGCGCAAGTGGGAGCAAGGTGAAACCCGCCCCACCGGCCCGGCTCTCAAGCTGCTCAACATCATCGCCGACAAAGGCTTGCAGGCCATTATCTGATGCTCCGCGTCGGCGAGACAGACGGTGGCGGCACGGATCGACTCGTTCAACTCACAACATCTTGAAGCCGCCCGCCGCGTCTTAGCCGTTACCGAGCGCGGCCTGAGCGGCACGGATTGGACGCCTTTGTCAGAGCATTGCTAACTCAGGGCGTTAGAAGCTTGTGCTAAGGCTGTTTCCCGTACCCGCGGGTCCGTTGAGCCGCAGCGTCAGCCCCGTGATCTCCGCCGGATCGCCCGTCAGCGTCACCGGAATCGTCAGCTTGAATTGAGAGCCGAAAGCCTGCGAAGCCGTGCCGCCGAACCACTGCTGGAAGGCCTGGGCCACGTTGACCTCGAAACGCTCCGGGTTATTGCCTGGAGCGCCGGCCCGCCGCGCGAATTCGAGAATGACCGTGGAGATATTCCGCTCCGGCGCGAAGCCGCGCACCACGACCGTCAGTGTATTCGCGCTTCTCGTCACGCTGAGGTCGGTGAGCGTCGGCGGCGTCACCGGAATCGTGAGGGAAGCCTGGGGCGCGGGGCTGGGCGTTGCATCCTGTTCGCCTCGCTGGAATGTAGCGGTGAATACGAGCGTCGCCGCCGTGGTTCCGGTCTGGAATCGCGCGGATGGCGAGGACCCGAATACCGCGCTCGTTTGGCCGGCGGGAACCCGGAAGGCGGCGCTTCTGCCGCCGGTGATGAACTGTACGGAGGGGTCGTCCACGGGCGGAGTAGCCGAGGAGTTCACGGCGAGCGTCACTTCACCCGTAATCTCCTCGTCTTGCGGGGAGCTCAGGGTGACGGATACCTCGTTCTGCGAATTCGAAACACCCACCGAACTGGAGAGACTGATCGAGCTTCCGCTCACGGGCGGCGTCTGGATGCGCAATGGATAGCTTCGTTGCGCGGTGCCGCCTTGCGCGTCGGTTACCTGTATGGTGATCGTGGCGGTTGCCGGCACGGAGGCGGAGCCAGCCAGCAGACCGTCGGAGGACAAGGTGATTCCCGGCGGCAGACTCCCGCTGATCAAACTGAAGGAATACGGCGAGGCTCCCCCCTGGGCGCTGAACTGCACGGAGTATGGCATGTTCACCGTGCCCGCGGGGAGCTGGAGCACCGTCAGCTCTAGCGGCGCCAGTACACGGATGGCGTAGGTGCGTGATGCCACGGCGGGAGTTGACGATGAATCCCGCACGAGAAGGGTGAAACTGCCGCTGAACGGCGCGGTGGGAACGCCGGAAACGATACCCGATTCCGGATCGAGCGTGAGGCCGGCGGGCAACTGGCCATCGGTGATGCTGAACTGATACGGCGGGGTGCCGCCCTGCACGGCGAAGGCGAGGCTGTACGGCGAGCCTGCTTCCCCGTCCGGCAGCGGGCTTTGCGTAATCAGCCGCACACTGCCGAGAATCTCGATGGTGAACTCGCGAGCCGCGGTTTCGTCGTCATCGGCGCTTGCAACCTGCACGGTAAACCGGAAGGCGCCGGATTGGGTGGCGCTGCCGGAGATGATACCGCTGCGCGCATCCAGCGTCAGGCCGGGCGGCAAGGTTCCGGCGGTGACGGAGAAGAGGTAAGGCATGCGTCCGCCGGCGGCAACGATGCTCGCGCTGTAATTTTCTCCCACTCCGCCTTCCGGAAGCGGACTCAGCGTTGTGATGGATAGCGGCACGCGCTGGCCGAGGACCCGGATCGAAAACATTTGCGAGATTTCATGGTTCTGTGCATCTCTGGCGGTGGCCAGAAAGCTTGTCTCGGATGGCGTCGTGGGTATGCCGGAAATGATGCCCGTGGCGGCGTCAATCGCGAGCCCCGCCGGCAGCAGCCCCTCACCCACGATGATGCGGACCGGGGGAGCGCCGCCGGCCGCCTCGATCCTGGCCGAATAGGGCTCGCCGGTCTCGGCGTCGGGCAGAGCAACCGCGGTGCTGAACAGGAGAGGCGGGTATTGCGGATGAATCGTAATCGGAATGGCTCGCACCGCCTGGCGCAACTGGCTGTCTTCCGCCAGCACATCGACGAGGAATGTACCGGCCACGGCCGGCACGCCGGAAACGGAGCCATCCGAGCCGAGCGTTAAGCCGTCGGGCATGCCCCGGCCGCCTGGCGCGATCATGAACTCGTAGCCTGCCACGCCTCCCGTTGTACTGACGGCGGCGGAGTAAGACAGGCCGGTGGTCGCCCCCGGAAATTCCGTGGTTGTAATGCTCAGCGCCGGTGCTTGAGTCTGTATGCCGATCCGGTAAACTTTACTGGTCACCACGCCAAACCAGTCCTGGACATATACCGTGAAGGAGTATTTCCCGGCCGGTCCCGTCGGACGGCCATACAGTTCCGCCTTGTTGGAGTAACTTCCAAAGAACTGGAGTCCGGCGGGTGGTACGTCATCCCCCATCGTGTAGTAGTCGTAGTAGCCGTCAGAATCGCCTCCTTCTTCCGAGGAAAACGGAGAGCCGCCGCTCGCTTCGATGAAGGTGGAATAGGAATAGTCCGGGTCGGGAGAATCGAGTTGCGCGGGAGGAAGCGGGGAGGGCGTGATCAGTTCGGCCGGGGCCACCACCCGCAGCGTGGCCTGATCCACGGAGACGTCGGTGCTCAGCGGCGTATTCTCGCTATCGTCGTACTGCTCTTCCACGCGGAATTTGTAGGTCGCGAGTGACTGGAAAAATGTCCCCGGAACGGTGAACCAGACGACATGCGCGGCCAGCCCGGGTTCCGGCTGGAAGACTGGCTCTAGCCGCGTCTCCACTCCATCCGAATTCACCAGGTACACGGCGGGCGGTTCAGCGGGTTGATCGTCGCGGGGAAGAACATAGGAGAGATAGACTTC
>CAZXBZ010000414.1:0-3316 GCA_964639135.1 uncultured Solibacteraceae bacterium
ACACCGGCCGCGCCCAGAACATTCCCATGACGGTGCCGGCGATCGAGAACATGAGGCCCACTTCGACCGAGGCCACGGATAACTGGTCATGCACCAGGTCCTTCCGGATCAGATACGCCACGCTCGCCATGCACGCGACGAAAAAGGCAATCATGCCCGCCCAGAGCGCGGGCACGTGGAAGTACAAAATGCGGTAAATCGCCCCCTGCTCCGCGTCGTCGGGCAAGACCAGAAAGATCTGGTAAAGATTGCGCGCGAGCACGATGGCGGCAAGCAGGAGAGCGGCAAGAATCAGTTTGCTTCGCATGGTTCGAATTCCCGAGGATACCTCCAGTTAACCCACTAACACTTTATCCGCCAGCGCCGCGGTAAGCAGGGAAAAAATGATGTCGAAACCCGCCAGCATGCGGAGCCAGGCTTCCAGATCTTCATTCACGGGCTGGCCGCCGATCAGATGCGCGGAAAGCAGAATCGCCGCGAGCAGCGCGGGGATCAGCGTGGGGTAGACAAGCACGGGCAGCATCACTTCACGCATCCGCAGATTCACCGTGAGAGCGCCGAACACGGAGCCCACCACCGCGATGCCCCAGTTCGCCATCGCCAGAACCGCCAGCAACATGCCGATCTGGCTGCTCCAGGCAATGTTGTAGAAGATTCCGAAAATAGGCAGGGAAACGAATTCCACCAGCAGAAGCAGCGCCCAGTTCGCCATCGCCTTGCCGAAAAGCAGGCTGGCCGCGGGGATGGGAGACGCAAGAAGCGATTCCAGACAGTCATTCGGCAGTTCGCGGGCGAAGCTTCGATTGAGCAGCAGGGTGCCGGCGAATGTAAAGATCAGCCAGAGCAGGCCGCCCGCGATCTCGCGCGCCTGGTCCGAATCGGGGTCGAAGGCAAAGCTGAAGAGCAGGAGCATCGCCAGCGAGAACGCAATCGCACTGTTGAGCGCATCCTTGGAACGGATCTCCATGCGGAGATCCTTGCCCGCGATCAGAAACGCCGCGCTCCAGACGTTCATGCCGCGTCTCCGCACAACTCATAGACGGCGGCCGGGTTGGCGATCATCGCCGGGGTGCGCGCGCCGGAGTAGGCCACGCGGCCGCGGTCGAGCAGCAGAATGTGGCTCGCGAGCTCGACGCCTTCGGAAAGATGATGCGTCGACATGACGAGCGTCGTGCCCGCGCGCTTGACGCCTTCCAGAAGCTCGCGCACCATGCGCGTGGCGCGGTCGTCGAGCGCGGTCAGCGGCTCGTCGAGCAAAAGCAGTTTGGGCTTCGGCAGTAACACCCGGGCGAGCGCCAGGCGCTGCCGCATACCCCGCGAAAACTCGCCTGGGCGGCTGCGGGCAAGCCGGTGAAGATCCACTCTCTCCAGCCACTCGGCGGCCGCCGCGGCTGGATTCGGCACGCCGTACACGCGCGCGGTCAGCTTCAGGTTCTCGTGAGCGCTCAATTCATCGTACAGGCCGGAACCATGGCCCAGGAAACCGATTCCTCCGCGGGTAGCGGGCTTCTCCGGCGCTCCGCCAAACACTTCGAGTTCGCCTTCGCTCGGCGATTGCGTGCCCGCGAGCAGCCGAAGTAGCGTGGTCTTTCCCGCGCCGTTGCGCCCCAGAAGAGCCACGCAATCCCCGGGCGCCACCTGGAACGAGACATTGCGCAGGGCGGCGTAGGTCCCGAAGAAGCGCGTTAAACCGCGAGCTTCGACGGCATTCATCCGGCGGCGCCGCCTCCACGCCGGGAGGCTTGCGCGGAAGCGGTTCCGGAACCGCGGCGGTATAGCAGAAGGAACGCGAACAGCAGGGCCAGCCCTCCCGCGGTCACGATCAGCTTGATATTTCCGTATATCGGCGGGAGGGAGGATTCCATCTGGGGCGTATCTCCTTCCGCGCCCCCTCCGCTCGCGTCCGGGTCGGCAATCATCCCCATGCCCGAAAGCGTGAGCGAGATTTCCTTGCCGGGAACTTCGAAGATCTTCGCCTTGGTGCGCGGTTCCACCCCGAGAGAAGCGAGGTTCGCGCCCTCAACCTCAACGCCGGGCGGCACAACGAGCCGCGTCTTCACGCTCTCGTATGGATTCATCGTCCGGAAAGTCCCGGACCCGCCCTCGTAAGGCACGATGTAGTTGAGATCGATGCGGCTCTCACCCGGAGGTATCGGGTAATCCACGCGGTAGAGGCTGGAATCGCGCAGCCGTTCGGCCGTGTAGGGGACCGGATGCTGGCCGGGGGCCGTGATGGTTGTCTGGACGATATCCTTCGCCTCCGGCGGCAGGTAGAAGCGAATCGTGCCGGCCGCCGGATTCCGGTAGGTCCTCTCCGTGTTGTTGGCGAGCACGTAGGTCTCGCTCACCATCATCTGGGACGCACCGGGCTCCAGGAAAAAAATGTGCTGTTCGATATTGAGAGCTGATGCCGCGTTCGTTATGTCGTAGACCGACACCTGGATGTTGTCTTTCGGCAGCATCGGCGGAACGATCTGGGTGTATTTCACACCCCCGAACTCAGATTCAAGCGCATAAATTCCGCTTGGCGCGCCGGTAAACGTGAAACGGCCCTCGGCGTTGGTCGTCGTGGATTGGACAACCGTCGATCCACCCGCTTCCGACATCAGCTTGAGCGTTACCCTCACGCCCGGCTGGGCTTTATTCGTGGTTTTGTTGGTTGCAACGCCGCTGACTTGGGCGAAGGCAGCCACCGCCAGGAGCAGCGCCGCGGCGGCGAGACGAAACAAAACGATCCCGAAGGCGCGTCCGCCGTGGCGCGGCGTCTCCGCCGACGGACCGGCATCGCGGAGCACCCGGTCTAGGGCATCAGCCTTCCAAATCACCGCGCATCCCCTTCCATGGGCTTGCCGCATTCACCGCAAAAGCGCATCGGCCGCGCGAATCTGGCGTTGCAGTGGGGGCAAATGGCCGCATCCGCGCCCGCTACGCTGCCGCGCGCAAGCGCCGCCGGCTCCGGCGTCGCAATCCCCGGCGTCTCGCCCCGCCCGGACGCCGAATCGCTCGCGGCTGGGGCAAGAACCCCCTCGATCTCGGCATTCACGCCGGCCAGCTCGCGCAGCAGATCTTTCTTGGTCTGCTGATAGTCCTCGGCCGAGAGCTTTCCCATGAGGAACTCGAAGTTGGAATCGCGGATATTTTCGAAAATGGCGGCCTTTCGTTCGTTGAGGTGGGCCACCGGAGAGACGGGCTCCACATAGGGGAGATCGGATTGCCGGATCAGCACGACATAGAGCAGTGCGATCACAACCACCGCGATAGAGAAAGTGACGATCATTCCCGCGATTCCAACTGGCTCCTTCCGGCGATTCAAGAC
>CAZXBZ010000415.1:0-3305 GCA_964639135.1 uncultured Solibacteraceae bacterium
ACTCCGTCTCCGCCAACCTCGCTAACATAGAGACAGATCCGTCGCGCCGCTGGGCCGCATGGCGCGAAGTTGGCGTCCTTCGGGCGCTCTAAGCACTCGCCAGTCCTCGCGCGACAGATCCGTAATGTGGAGAGGAGACGAACATGGCTGTTCCATGGAATAGAACGGATGTTGACGCCGCGCTCACCGAGGCGAAAAACTCGAAGCGGCCGCTGCTGCTTGATTTCAGCGCGGCCCCCAGTTGAGGCGGATGTGCTCGGCTGGAAGCCGAGTCCTACGCGGACGAGGAAGTGTCCGCGTTCATCACGGCGAACTTTGTCCCGGTTGAAGCCCACATTAAGGAACATCCCGAATGGTTCCGCCGCTTCGACGTTGCTTGGACGCCTATCGTCATCATCCTCGATCCGGATGGCGTCGAAAGGTATCGTATCGAAGGGTATCTTCCGAAACCGGAATTTCGCGCGGAGTTGGAAATGGGCTTGGCCCGCGTCGCGTTCGAACAGCAAAACTACGCGGAGGCAGCGAAGCTCTACTCCGAAATCGCCGGACGTTGTTCACAAGCCGTGGTAGCGCCCGAGGCCCGATACTGGGCTGGCGTGAGCAAATATAAGGAAACCCAGGATCCGGCCTTCCTCAAACAAACCGGCAAAGATCTCGCGGAAAAATACCCCGCCAGCGTCTGGGCCACCAAAGGCTCTATCTGGGTCGCGTGAGGCGGCCCTCAGCCAACCGTGCGGCCGCCGGGAGAATCGTGGAACTCGGCGCGGGATGCCATGGAACCGGCGGCCGGCGTTGCGAAGAGCGCGGATGCCGCGCCTCGCACGCCGCCGTCCAATCCCGCTAGTCCCGCTGTCCGGGGCGGACCGCGCGGTCCGCGAACGCGCGCGGCGTGGCGCTCTCGTCATGCACAATCACGGGAGGGCCAAGCACTTCGCCAACAGTTTCCATGAACTCCCGGCAGTCCAGGTCTTCCACGAAATGAATCCCCTTCTGGCTCCCCAGTTGCTTCCATCCCGCCAGGACGCCGGCGGCTACCTGCAGTTGGGTGGCGTTGGTTCCCAGGCGAAGCGCCGGGGCCATGTCGGTATCGAACCCCGCCCATAGCTCACCGAAGGTGCGGCTGCACAGCAGCACACCCACCCGGTCCCGGCCCGCGAGATTCTGAACCCACGGGGGACAAAGCTGGCGCGTTTCCCATTCCTCGGCGGAGGTTCTCGTGGGATGCGCCGCCAGGGCGCCCCGGCCCGCCGGTGAAATTCGATAGATGAACCCGATTTCGACGGAGGGCAAATGGCGCGCCAGCGTCGCGATTTCCTCGTGTGGGACGGCCATGCCCTCGATGATTCGGTCGCCGCACCGGGCGCGATACCAGCTCTCATTCGGCCGATGTCCGAGGCTTACCACCTTTCCGTCGCGAGCCACGAATGCCGCCGGTTCGAATAACTCCTCGAGGCACTGGACCGGGCTCCACGTCATTGGAAAAACGCCGGTGGAATGCGTGGCGTCCTGCTCCACCGTCGTATCCTCCTCGGTAATCAGGATGGAATGGAGGTCCAGCGCATCGATGGTTGGTTCCACGCCCGCCCGCGCCGCGAATTCGTCGAGAGCCGTAAATGCCAGCGCGTTCACGATGCCGGGGTTCGCGCCGCTTCCCACCAGGTGGCTTTGGCGATCGAGAAGAGGGTCGCGCGGCGGCAGCAGGCGGGCGATCGCGTCATCCGTCGAAAGAGAGCCGCGCCCGGGCCATTCTTCAACGCTTGTGCATAGAAGGTCCGCTCCCAGTTCCTCGCAGACCTCCGCGCAGTCAACCGTATCGGTCGAGGCTAAACCGATCATTTGCGTGATGCCGTGTTCCTCTATAAGCCGCGCCAGATCCTGGGAAGAATCTACCCTCGTCGGTGGCAGAAGTACGGCGTCGCGCAGCGGCGTGCCAGGGCTGGATTGCTCCTGGTCAGCCAGCACGAGTGTATCGAGCGACTCTTGTATCTTGCGGCCCGGCTCGCTGTGTTCCAACAGCGCAAGCACCGCGCGCCCTACCCCGCCGTGACATCCGAGGATCAATGCGCGCTGGTCTTGAACCATGAAATTATTCACTATGCTCCCTTATTCAAGTGTGTATGGGAATGCCGGGGAGTCTCTGGAATCTCGATGGAAACGCGGCGGCGCTCCCTTCCGGGCGAACGGGCCGGGGAGATTCTTATTGCCCCGGGGAAATAAACCCACTATCGATAGACCATAGCAAATGGAAGCCGGTGAGGCCGCAAAATATCCCCAATCGCTGCCCCTGAAGGAGGCGGTTCATGCCTGAGAGCCGGACGCGGCGTCCGGCGTTTCACCCCACAATACCGCGCATATCGATCAGAGCATATCGATCAGACAGAATTGCCTGGCGTTACCGCCACGCGGAGACTCGATCACGGCCGCCTTGCTATCCGGGCGGCAGCGTGGATGCGTGTTGCACCACCTGAAATTCACACTGTATTTTCCGTCCCCTCCCATGGAAGGAAAATTAGCTGGAGGATTCGTTATTCCTCTTCCGGGTAAACCCACAATCGCAGTTCTCGCAGTGGCGGAAACTTGGCCGGCAGCAGATTCACATCAAACGGCACACCGGCCTCGGCTACCTTGTCTAACGGAGTGTCCATCATGCCATGCTGCTCACAAAATCGGGCGACGATCTTCATATAGCGCCGCAAGAGCAGCACTGGGGGAAATGCGTCCCTGGCTAGAAACCAAACCAGCAGATCGCGACCATTCTTTGAACTATTACAGCTGCGGCAAGCCCAGATCAGATTATCCGCCTCATCCGGACCGCCACGAATTTTCGGTATCAGGTGGTCGACAGTCAATTTCTCCTTTGCTCCGCAGTAGTAGCAGGCTTGGGGGACGGTCATCTTGAGCCGCTCATCGTCGTAAAGAGACCGCATCGACATTTTGCCCGATAGCAGCCCGCGGTAAAGTTTGTTGCGGATCATGTGGTGGAGCGGCATATACGTGGTGACGCCGTCCGCCAGAGCCGCGTGTGCTCTTGCAAGGTTTGCATAGGACAACGCAATCTGCTCACCAACAGTAGCTGGAATTGGTATCGTCAACTCTCCTCCTCCGGCTGGCTGTAATCCGTTTTGTCCAATGCCTGCATTCCCGTCTCTCGCTGCTTGCGCCGAAATAGAAAAAGCCCTTTCCACGTCAGCCGTTACGGCAAGTCCGCAAGCGTCTTTTCCACGTAGTCCGTGGCTTTCCTCAGCTCATCGACCGGATCGGATTGATAGCGCCGTGCCACATAATTTTCAATTACCAGCGGCCCC
>CAZXBZ010000416.1:0-3294 GCA_964639135.1 uncultured Solibacteraceae bacterium
CATCAAGGTGGTATTGTGCGCGGTGATGCCCGTCAGCAACTACCCGTACGAGCATCAGCAGCGCGAGACGGAGCGGCCCGGCGCGGCCACTGGGCCAAGAAGAACCCGGTCCATGATGACCACGCACCGGCCGCCGGCCGACATCCTGAGACTGAACGCCTGGCTCAAGGACTATGCGGCGCGGACGGGCGCGGTTTACGCCGATTACTACACAGCTCTCGTGGACGAGCGCGGCTGGCTGAAGGACGGGTATTCGGAGGACGGGCTGCACCCAAATGCGGCGGGCTACAAGCTGATTGCCCCAGTGGCGGAGGCGGCGATCGAGACGGCCATGCGTTAAGGGCAACGGTCCGCGTCCGCCGCGAAGGCCGCGACTCGCCCCTTGCGGCAAGCTCCGGACGGCATGCGCGTCCGCGGCATGGAACAAATCGCACGCGAATGGCGTCAGGTGCCATTAGAGCTATGCGCGGACGATTGCAAACCTGGGTGGCGATTGCTGTATTTGCGTTTGTGCCCGTGACGCCCGCGCAAGATGCGGAAGCCGGCCGGGTCGAGCGTAGCGGAGACCAAGCCATCCTCGTTGTGGATTCTCCTCGCCCGATGGATTCGGCGGCAATCACCCTCGCGCGAGAGTTTGGGATTGCGGTGAGCGTCGAAGATCCGCCATACATTTACCTGGAGGATGTTCAGGACGTAACCGCGGCCGCCCGGAGAAACAATCCACCCCGGCGCTTGCGGGTTCCGAAGGGCGGCCGGCTGGAAATCGGCTTCAGCCTCGGAGAAAACGGAGCGCCCCGAGATCTGAAAGTTCTGCTCCGAGACCTCGCCGACAAAGCGAATGCGCTGCTCCCATTCGCCTACACTGTCCTGCGCGACGGAGACCGCTTTGTCGTTGTGCCAACCCGGACGCGCGATGGCAACGGCGAATTGATCACAATAGAGCGCTTGCTTGACCTGCGCGTGACCATTCCCGCGGGAACGCGGTCCATTGCCGCCTCGGCACAATTGATGGCGAAAGCGCTGGAAGCACGGACCGGGTCCCGCGTAAGCTGCTGTCAGGCGGCGGTGGCGGGCCTGCCGTGGGGAATGGCCGAGGTTGCGTTTGAGGCAAAGAATGAACCGGCGCGCCGTGTGCTGGCCCGATTGATCGAGGCGGATTCACCCGGCCAATCAGGCCGGATTTTCTGGCTACAGCGCTGCGATCCGCGGCCTTCCGGCTGGTGTTCGATCAACCTTATGAATGCAAACGGCCTCTCCCGGCAAAACCGATGGAGGCGGGAAATTCGATGAACGCGAACTGGCGGCAAAGCTGGATCAGTTTCCGGCGAACGCCGAGTTTCGTTTCGTTTCTCCCCAATCCGAGGAAGCGGCGCCGCTGCGCGCCAGAGTCGAAGCGGCTATTCTCGCCAGCGGACGGAGAATCGCACCCTGACGCCGGAACGCACGGGCACTGCCCTGGAACCGGATCGCTTCGCCGTGACGCCGATGGAAGAGTGCACGAACTGCCTTGCAAAGCGAAGGTGGCTTGCAAGGTTCCGGATATCTCTGGAAAGGCCGGTGTGAAGCCGCATGATGAACAGCGGCCGGCGTCAAACACGGATATCGTGCCACTTCGAAAATCCTGAGTGAGTCAAGGTTCTAAAAAGCGGCGGGAACCTTGGGCGCATGGGATTCCCGAATGCGAACCTCACCCTCGCACATGCCTGCCTGGAGCGCCCGGCGGTTGAGACCGGCCAGATGGCCGGGGACAGCACTCAGTACGGCTTTTTCCAACGCCGCCGCGCTCACGACCCCCGTGACGGCGGCGAAGAAGCCCAGCATGACGACGTTCTGCACCACGCGCCTGCCCAGTTCTTCGGCCATGCGCGTGGCGGCCAGCGGGCAGACGCGGACACCTTCCGGTGGCTGGCCCATTTGGACCAGATCCTGCTCCACGATCAGAATGCCGCCGGGCTTCACTTCGCGGACAAACTTGGAGTACGCTTCCTGGGACATCGCCACGAGGACATCGGCGCGGGAGACGTAGGGGTAGAGCACGGGTTCATCGGAAACAATCAACTGCGCGGAGCAGGCTCCGCCGCGCGCTTCGGGTCCGAAGCTTTGCGTCATGGTGGCATGAACACCGTCGAAGATCGCCGCCGCCCGGCCCAGAATCTGCGTAGCCAAAATAACGCCCTGGCCGCCAAATCCAGCGATCCGAATTTCCGTTAACCGCATGCCAGGTCTCCCGTCTCCGCCGAAGTATCCTCTTCGAGGTGTTCGTAGGGGTCCGCGTATTGCTCATTCAGTTGCGCGCGCAGGTGGGCACGCATGGCTTCCAAATAATCGGGGCGCTCGATTTCGAGAAAGTTGCCGACGACGATCTCGCCCGAGAGCGTCATATCGAGATCGGCCAGATTGGCTTTGTGGCGCGTGACGCTGAGCTCCTTATAGCTCTTCATGGTGTCGAGTCCGTCGCCCAGGCGATTGCGCCGCTGGAAGAGGGTGGGGCACGGGCTGATGATCTCAAGAAACGAGAAGCCGCGGCGGGTGAGCATGCGCCCCATGGCCTTCATGGTCTGGGCGACGTGAAAGACAGTCCAGCGGGCGACGAAAGTGGCTCCGGCGGCGGCCACGAGATGCGGCAGATTGAGCGACGGCTCATAAGCGCCGTAGGGAGATGTGGCGGTAATGGCGTCGCGCGGCGTGGTGGCGGCTGCCTGTCCGCCGGTCATGGAATAGGTGAGATTGTTGACGCAAATCACCTTGAGATCGATATTGCGGCGGGCGGCGTGGATGAGGTGGTTGCCGCCGATGGAGGCGAGATCTCCATCGCCGGAATAGACGACAACGGTAAGGTCCGGATTCGCGAGTTTGAGTCCGGTGGCGAACGGAATGGCGCGGCCGTGCGTGGTGTGGAAGGAATCGAGATGCACGTAGCCGGCGACGCGCCCGGTGCAGCCGATACCGCTGACGATGACGACCTTCTTCGGGTCCATGGCGGTCTTGAGCAAGGCGCGGGCAAAGCAGTTGACCGTCGTTCCGATGCCGCACCCAGGGCACCAGATGTGGGGCATGCGGTCGCCGCGCAGAAACGGTTCGACGCGATTTTCCTGGATGGGGAAAAGATCTTCCGAGGGACGGAGAGTGGCGGCGCTCATTGTGCGGCTCCCTGGCGTATGGCTTCAAGAATCTGCTCCGGTTGGTGTACCGCGCCTCCAGCGTGCGGGACGGAAACGCCGTGCGTCTTTGTCAACGTGCAGCGCGGCGGGCCTTCCACCGGCCTCCCCACGCTTCCCGCGCAGGCCGATATGA
>CAZXBZ010000417.1:0-3280 GCA_964639135.1 uncultured Solibacteraceae bacterium
CCTGCCTGGCCTCTACGACGGACGGAACCGGACGTTTTTCTTTGTCTCCTACGAAGGGCTCCGGCTGCGAACCCCCCAGGAAGCGGTTATCACCGGGGTGCCCACGCTCGAACTGAGGAACAATCTCGCGCCGGCCGAACTCCGGCCCTTGCTGAACTCATTCCCGCTGCCCTCCCCCGGCTACGCGGAAGAAGCCGCGCAAACGGCCCCGTTCGTGGCCGCCTACTCGCGGCCAAGCACGATCAACGCAACGAGCGCGCGCCTGGACCACAACTACTCCGACACCTTCCGGCTGTTCGGGCGCTACTCCTACGTGCCGTCGAACACCGACAGCCGCTACGCGAGCAACCTGGCGCAGCTCACGAACGCGCGCATCAACAGCAAGGCCCTTACACTGGGCGCAACCAACGTCCCCAGTTCCTCCACCACCAACGACATCCGTTTCAGCGGCACGTGGGCGGACCAGCTCACGCGCGTGAGCATCGACAGCTTCGGCGGCGCGACGCCGCTCGAGATCGGCGACATGCCCGGCCTCACGAACAGCGACTGGGCTCTTCTCAGCTATCGCGCGGGAGCGCGCTTCGGATTCTGGCTGAATCCGCAGAATAACCGCCAGCGGCAGTTCAACCTGGTGGATAACTTCACCGTGACGCAAGGCCGCCACATGTGGAAGGCGGGAGTCGATTACCGGCATGTACGGACAGGCTCGACCCTGCCCCGCTTCTATCAGACGCCGTTCTACTACACGGAAGAGGAGTTGCTCACCAACTCCCCGAGTCTCTATTCGGGATATCGCTCCTCCGGGGACATGGCGCCGGCTTACAAGAACCTCTCCCTCTACCTGCAGGACGAATGGGCCGTGACCGCCCGCCTGCGCCTCTCCCTGGGTCTGCGCTGGGAGTGGACGCCGGCGCCGCGCGACGCGAACGGGAACCAGCCTTTCACGGTGGATCAACTGAGCGATCTGGCGGCCACGAAGATCGCCCCGGCCGGCAGCGAACTCTGGAAGACGCGCTACAACAATTTCGGCCCGCGGTTCGGCCTCGCCTACCGGCTTCGATCGGACGGCAATTTCTCCACGGTATTGCGCGCGGGGGGCGGACTCTTTCACGACACCAGCACCGTCCAGGCTTCGGAAGGATATTGGTATGGCCTGGGTATCACGGGCACGGTTAATCTGAACGGCAAACCCTTCCCGCTCAGCGAAACGGAATTGAACGAAATTCCCGCGCCGCGGCCTTCGCTCGATCCGGCTTCATACAATAACATCTTCGCTTTCGACCCGAATCTGCGGACCCCCTATTCCCTGCAGTGGAACGCCGCCATCGAGCAGCAGTTGGGCGGGAGCAACGTGCTGAGCGTGAGCTATGTCGGCTCGGCGGGCCGGCAACTGTTGCTCGCCCGGCAGATGTATCCAGAGAACTTCAACAACCAGAATTTTCCGAAGGGAACATCGTTCCTCTACGCCACGATGAATGGGGCGAATTCAAGCTATAACGCCCTGCAGACGCAATTCCGCCGGCATCTGAGGCATGGTTTACAGGTGCTCGCCTCCTACACGTGGGCGCACTCGATCGACGACGCCACAACCAACTTCACCACCGCCAGCGTGCTGCGGGCCAGCTCAAGCTACGATATCCGGCACAACTTCCAGGCGGCCGTTTCCTATGACCTGCCCAGCGGTTACGACAACAGAGCGGCGCGGATGCTTCTGGGCGGATGGGGCATCGATTCGCGCATCGCCTTCCGGACCGCGATGCCCGTCGACGTGATCGCGAACAATGGGGTCTCCACGTCCGGTATCGCGTTCACGACGCGACCGAATCTCGTGGCCGGCGCGCCGCTCTACCTGGACGTGGAAGGCGCTCCCGGCGGACGGGTGATCAATTCCGCGGCGTTCACGCTCCCCGCCGCTGGCACGGAGGGTTCCGCCGGACGCAATATCGCCAGGGGCTTCGCCGCCGCGCAAACGGATCTTTCGCTGCGCCGGGATTTCACGCTGAGCGAACAGACACGGCTCTCGTTCGCGGCGGAGGCGTTCAATGCGTTCAATCAGGTAAACTTCGGCTCCATCAACAACAATCTGCAACGTAATACCGCATCCACCCCCTTCGGGTGGGCCACGGGCACGCTCGCGGGGCAGCTTGGGGGGATGAACGCGCTCTATCAGATGGGCGGCCCGCGTTCGCTGCAATTGGCGCTGCGCCTGCGCTTCTAACGAGGAAGGAGACGCGGACCAATGAACGCCACCGTTACGACAAAGCGCCGAAAGCTCGCCTACTGGCGGCGATGGATCCACCGTCCCCAGCAGGTATGGCTTCGAAAAGCGTTCTTCCAGATACATCTCTGGTCGGGCATTATCGTTGGGTTGTACATCATCGCCATCGGCGTGAGCGGCTCCATCCTCGTATTCAAGGAAGAGTTGATGCCGCGCCCGCGAGTGAGCGTTCCAGCGGTGGATACGCGCACTTGCACGCCGGAAGGCCTGGAGACCGTGGTTGAGCGCGTGAACGTGGCGTTCCCGAAGCAGGTGGTTTTCCTGACGGCTTGCCCTTCGGAATTCAACCCCCTCTATACCATTACAATTCGCGAGAGGCCCGAAACCGGGCCGCCGCACGGCGCACCGCCCCGGCCGCCACAGCCTGACCAGCACGAAGAGGAACTGACCGTCTACGCGCATCCGGTAACGGGGGAGATTCTGGGTACGGCGGATCGCGAATCTTCCTGGGTCCACTGGATTCAGGACCTCCATTTCGATCTGCTCTCCGGCCGCACGGGAAGATTCTGGAACGGCGTGGGCGGCGGCGCGCTGCTCGCGCTTTCGCTTACGGGCATCATTCTCTGGTGGCCCGGACTCTCCCGGTGGACGCGCTCCCTGGTGGTGGATTTCCGCCGCGGCTGGAAACGCATCAACTGGGATCTCCACAGCGCGATCGGGTTCTGGACGTTTCTCTTCTCCCTGATCTGGGCCGTCACGGGTATGTACTTCACGTGGCCGGACCTTCTGAGAAAGCCCATAGCGGCCGTCTCCGAAATCCGCACCGCGAACTATCCCGCCGAGCGCATGCGGCAAATCAACGCCAGGCCGGTTCCAGAACCGGGAGAACTGGACGTCATGGCGACGCTGCGGAGCGCCCAGAAGATCTCACCCGACGCGGCGCTCGAAGGCTACTTTTACGGCCGGGGCAAACGCGCGATTTTCACCGTCTACATGGCGCACGGGCGGATGGGAGATTACGCCAACACCGATTTCATCTATTTCGACCAGAACACCGGAGAG
>CAZXBZ010000418.1:0-2455 GCA_964639135.1 uncultured Solibacteraceae bacterium
CCCTCGACGAGCGTGTTAAAGCTTGCGTGGATATCTGCTGCCTTACGGATTTTGACGCACTGGTAGCCGACCGCGGGCTGGACCGCCACGGTGTCTACTACTTTGTTCCCTCGCTGCGCAAGGAGTTCACCACCGCGCAAATCAATGCGCTGATCGCGCCTCGCGCGCATCTCGCGCTGGCCGGGCTAAAGGATTCACTCACGCCCGTGGAAGGTCTGGACCGCATCGAACGGGAATTGAACCAGGTCTACGCGGTGGCGGGGAAGCCGGAGAACTGGAAGCTACTCCGCTACGATGTGGGCCATCAGGAGACGCCGGAGGGCCGGGCGGCTATCCGGGAATTTCTGAAACGTCATCTCGCCTGAAAACCGGTGATGGGGACCGCTCCTTGCCTGGTGGCCCGCCGTGCGCCGCTAACGGAGAGAAGTGCGTTTCCGTAAAACAAAAGTTTCTCTTGCCGGTATCTCTACTTCGTCGATCAACATGCTATCCTATTGCCGATGGCCATCGTTCCCGTGTCTCGCCGCGCGATCTTGCGCGGCACTTTGCTGACGGTGTCCGGCGTCGCGGGCTGCGGCCGCGGAGACCGGCGAACGAGAACATTGCTGAACGCCTCCTACGACCCGACTCGAGAGCTTTTTGAAGAAGTGAACCACCGCTTTATCGCGGAATGGGAGAGGCGGGGGAACGGCGCCCTCACGATCGATCAATCCCACGGCGGATCCGGAAAGCAGGCGCGATCCGTGCTCGATGGCCTGCCGGCCGATGTGGTGACGCTGGCCCTTGCCTACGACATCGACGCCATCGCTCTGCGCGGAAACCTGCTGCCGGCGGATTGGCAGCGCCGGCTGCCCCATAACAGTTGCCCCTTTACGTCCACCGTGGTTTTCCTTCTCCGGGAAGGGAACCCGAAAGGCATTTTCGATTGGCCGGATCTTGCGCGCGAAGGGGTCTCCGTCATCACACCCAACCCCAAGACATCGGGCGGCGCGCGCTGGAATTATCTCGCCGCCTGGGGCTTCGCCGAACGCGAGAGCGGCGGGAATCCGCGAGCGGCGGCGAAGTTCGCCGGGCGAGTCTACCGCAACGCGCCGCTGCTGGATTCCGGCGCCCGGGCAGCCACGACTACGTTTGCACAGCGTAAAATAGGCGACGTTCTTATCGCCTGGGAGGCGGAGGCCCGCCTGGCCCAGCGCCAGTTCCCAGCCGATAAGTTCGAAATTGTAACGCCGGGGCTGAGTATCCTGGCGGAACCTCCGGTGGCCGTGGTGGAAGCGGTGGCGCGGCGTAACGGCACGCTGGAAGCCGCCCAGGCATACCTCGAATTTCTGTACCAGCCGGAGATTCAAGCTCTGGCCGCGTTGCAACACTACCGTCCGGCGGTGCGCGCCGGCGCTCCGAGCGATTCAACGCCGGAATTGCTGACCGTTGACCGTGATTTTGGCGGCTGGTCCGCGGCCCACGCCCGGCATTTCGCGGAGGGGGGCACTTTTGACGAGATCTACCGGCCGGAGGAGCGTACCTGAGCTGGGTTATGACGCGCGTCGCACGAATTCTCCCCGGTTTCGGCCTCTCCATGGGCTATACCGTGTTCTACCTCAGCCTGGTGGTGCTGATTCCGGTTGGCGCGCTGGCGCTCAAGGCGTCGTCGTTCCCTTGGGAAACTCTTTGGAATGCCGCCGCCAGCCCGCGAGCGGTGGCGGCGTACCGGCTTACGTTCCTCACGGCGCTGGCCGCGGCGGCGGCGAATGCGGTATTCGGCACGCTCGTGGCGTGGTGCCTGGCGCGGTATTCCTTTCCCGGCAAGAAGCTGGTGGACGCCCTGGTGGATCTGCCCTTCGCGCTTCCCACCGCGGTTTCGGGCATCGCGCTCACTACGGTTTATTCGAAATCCGGCTGGATTGGCCGCATGCTCGACCCGTTTGGGATTGAAGTGTCGTTCACGCCGCCGGGTATTGCCGTGGCGCTGCTTTTCATTGGTTTGCCGTTCGTCGTGCGGTCCGTGCAGCCGGCTTTAGAGGAACTGGATCCCGCGATCGAGGATGCAGCGGCGATCTTAGGGGCGTCACGGAGGCAAACGATTTTGCGGGTGCTCTTTCCGCAAGCGCTCCCCGCGATTCTGGCGGGCTTCACGATGTCCCTGGCGCGCGGATTGGGGGAGTACGGTTCGGTGGTGTTTATCGCGGGCAACATGCCTTTCCGCACCGAGATCGCCTCGCTGCTGGTGGTCGCCAGGCTCGAACAATTCGATTACGCCGGCGCCACCGCGATCGGCTGCGTGATGCTGATCGCCTCGTTTGCGCTCCTGCTCGGGATCAATCTCATACAACATCGCTGGCTGCGGCGATTTGGAGGCGCGGTATGAACGGAAGCGTGCGTCCCGCGGGCCTCGACGCGCTTGGCGAGCAGCGCACCGAACCGGCGTGGGTGAGGGCTTTGCTGATTCTAACCGCAC
>CAZXBZ010000418.1:2465-3275 GCA_964639135.1 uncultured Solibacteraceae bacterium
CCGCACTCGGATTTCTCGCGTGCTTTTTGGGGGTTCCTCTGGCCGCGGTGTTTGCCGAAGCCTTCCGGGGAGGCGCGGAGCTATACCTTCGGAGCTTTGGCGACCCGGCGGCGCTTGCCGCCATCCAACTTTCTCTTCTTGTCACGCTGGTGGCGGTTCCGCTGAATGTCGTTTTCGGCCTGGCGGCGGCATGGTCCATTGCCCGGTTCTCTTTTCGCGGGAAAAGCCTGCTTCTTACACTTATCGATCTGCCCTTCAGCGTTTCTCCGGTTGTGGCGGGCCTGATGCTGGTGCTGTTGTTCGGGCTTCACGGATATGCCGGCCCGCTGCTGAGCGCCTTCAACCTCGAAGTGATTTTCGCGGTTCCGGGGATTCTCCTCGCGACGCTTTTTGTGACCTTTCCGTTCGTGGCGAGAGAACTGATTCCCCTCATGCAGCAGCAGGGCGCGGAAGAGGAGGAAGCGGCCGTGTTGCTGGGCGCGAGCCGCTGGCGGCTATTCTGGCGCATCACGCTGCCCAACGTGCGTTGGGGGCTGCTCTATGGGATCGTGCTCTCGACGGCGCGGGCGCTGGGTGAATTCGGCGCGGTGAGCGTTGTTTCAGGCCACATCCGGGGCCGTACGAACACCATCCCGCTGCATGTCGAAATCCTCTACAACGAGTACAACTTTCAAGCGGCCTTCGCCGTCGCCAGCCTGCTCACGCTCTCCGCGCTCGCCACGATTCTATTGAAGAGCTGGCTGGAATGGAGAATCAACCGGGAAGCGGGCGCGCCGGCCGGGGAGGCGCGGTCATGAGTATCGAGGTGCG
>CAZXBZ010000419.1:0-1705 GCA_964639135.1 uncultured Solibacteraceae bacterium
CCATCCGGACGGCTATCTGATCCCAATGGACGCGGCGGTGCATGGCGCGCCGGATTTCATGGTGGGCCCGCTCTACCGCACTTTGGGCGGCACGGGTTTCTATAACAAGGAATTCGACAACCTCTACCCGCTCGGCCACCACATGCACCCGTTCAAACCGGAGGCGTACAACTTCAATCCCTGGCGCAACAAGCGGTACCGCAACGATTGCCACACCTCCGTGGGGCTGATGGAATACTTCACCGAGGAAATGCTGGCCGGATGCGTGCGCGATTTCATCGCGGGCAAGAACAATTACATCCGCGGCCACGCGCGGCATTTACAGATTCGCATGGGGACGGGTTTCTTCACGCCCACGCGGATGCTCCACGGCCCGGCGGCGGTGAATACCGAGGAGCCTCAGCGCGACCGGGACGACTTCCGTTTCTACCAGAGCCACGTTCTGGCGCCGGAAGGCGAAGTGTTTCTTGGGCAGGATCTGCTCTTCCGGCACCTGGACGAGACGCTCGAAGGGGAAGACCGCGTACAGCGGCTGGTTTCGGATATTGATCTGCGCGCGAACAAGGATCCGTTCGTTATCGAAAAACACTTTCTGCGGCCGGTGACGGACGAAACGGTGAGCGGCGGGGGGTTCCACGATGAGTGGCGAGTCTATGGCAAGCCCAATGGCGACGAGCTTTTCAGCCTGAAGCAGTTCGAACTGGCGCCGGGGGCGGAAACCATTCTGACGGGTCCGGCCGGGCTGTGCATTCTGCACTTCAGCCACGGCTCCGGCATGCTGGGTAAACATAAGGTCGAGGTGAAATCGGGAATTCGGTTGGGCGAGCCGCTCGACGACGAGTTTGTCATCCCGTACGCCGCGGCGCGCACCGGCGAGGGGGTGAAGCTGGTGAACACCAGCAAAACCGAGCCCCTGGTGGGCACACGCTGCTGGGGGCCGGAGGCCTGGGGACACAAAATGCCCAAGGCGCCATTTGAAACCTGGCCGCGATAAGCGTGCCCGCGAAGAAACGCCGGCGCGGGCCTCGGGCTCGCGCCGCTTTGCGTCCGCGCCGGTTCGCGGGCGAGAATAGCCTAGTGAAGTGCCGATGATTTCCGGGCGGAGTATTTTTCTTAAGGGCCTATTTCCCGTACTGGGGCTGATACTGGCGGCGTTTATCGCGGTGAAGGTGCTGGTGAAGCCGTCGGATACCGATCCGGTGATGATCGACCCCGCCCTGGTGGCGCTGGTTCCACCGGAGACCGAGCTGCTGATGGGGCTCCGGATCAAGGAGATCACGAAGACTCCGGTTTACGGCATCTTGCGCGAGAAAAAACTTCTCGAACCTCTGGAGGAATTCGTCCTGCGCACCGGGATCGACCCCGAAAAGCAGCTTTACGAAATCCTGGTCACCTTCGACGGAGAGGAAAGCCTGGTGCTGGCGCGCGCCAAATTCAACGAGGAAGCGGCGCTCGAACCCGATATCAAAGGCCCTGGGATGCAGCGCTTCGACCATGGAGGCCGCATGTTTATCGGCAATCCCCAGTTCGCGATCGCGTTCGTGAACGCTTCCACGGCGATGCTCGGAAGCACCGCGTATCTGCAAAAAACGGTGGACCGGTTGAATGCGGGCGGGCTGGGCATGCCGGCCTATTTTGAACAACAACGGCAGTCGATTCCGCGCTCGAACTATGTCTGGCTGATCACCCGAGGGCTTACGCCGGG
>CAZXBZ010000419.1:1715-3202 GCA_964639135.1 uncultured Solibacteraceae bacterium
GCCGTCGCAAGGAAACGGGGCAAACCTGCTCCGGTTGCTGGACGGACTGCAAGGAGCGCGGGTGGGCGTGGATCTTCGAGGGGATATTCTTGTGCGGGCGCATGCGGATATGAGCACGCCAGCCGCCGCGGAACAGCTCTCTTCCGCGCTCAAGGGCCTGGCCGGACTCGCGCGGCTTACCACTCCGAGCGAAAATCTCGATTTACTGACGGTTTACGACAGTCTCGAAACCGAGGTGACGGATTCGCGGCTGGATGCGAGCATTCGGATCAAAGAGACACAAGCAGCCAAG
Organism: uncultured Solibacteraceae bacterium; assembly: GCA_964639135.1. Taxonomy (GTDB): domain Bacteria; phylum Acidobacteriota; class Terriglobia; order Bryobacterales; family Bryobacteraceae; genus JACTMJ01. Next base: position 2,008 of record CAZXBZ010000419.1, read on the forward strand.
GTGGCCGGGAGCCTTCCCGAAGGGACTCTGCAACCGCCTTACTAAAAGGTCCGTAAACGCGCCGGGCACGGAAACCACGCTATTCCGCTTGCAGCCTGAGTTCCCTGAGCCGGAGCTTCACTTCGCCGGACCATTCCGAATCCGGCTCCACCTCGAGAAAGCGCTCGTAGCGTTCCCTGGCCCGCTGGAACAACCTGGCCCGCCGCGCCACGGTTCCCGCGTTGAACAGAAGCACCGGATCATCGGTCGACGCTTCGAGGGCTTCCACGAAAAGGTCGGCGCTCCTCAACAGATCCCGGGTTTCCCCAGAGGCCCTCGCGCGTCAATAATTCCCATAGGCCAGCGCGCCGAGCATCCGCGGATCCTTGGGGGAAAACAGACGAAGGCGCTCGAGGATGTCGATAGCTTGCAGGGGCTGCAAACGGACCAGGCAGATTTCCGCGAGGGCGAAGAGGGTCTCCGAATCGCCGGGGCGGGCCTTGAGTTGCTTCTTGAGATCGTCTTCGTAATTCATGAGATCGGCAAGCGCGAAGTCATAACCCGCATCGGGCGGGCGTAGGGCTCCCACCACCTGGTAAGACGCTCCGGGAAAACGGAGATCCACCTGGCGGCGCTCCGAGGCATAAGCCTCAATAAAGCGGCGGGAGGGATCTCCCGCGCCGATCTCGAATAGCCAAGCGGCAAAAATCACGGCGATAACAATCGTGACCACCGCGAGAACCGCGGTGGCGATTCGCCGGAATAGCGGGAACCGGGCCGCCGCGGCCGGGTGACGCGCCGATTCTTCACCGGACAACGAAGCGGGCGGCGAACCAAGCCGGGACTCTGAAGCTTCATCCATTGGGCTGGCTCCTCTCACCATAGCAAAGCGAATAGCGGCGTCATCCCCGCCCAAATACGCGTGGTACCGTTTGGTTATGGTGGATGTAAACCCGTTTGCGGACGCTCTGTTAGGCTCTCGAAAGCTTCCGCCGAGTGTTCTGGTGATTTTCGGCGCGAGCGGAGACCTTACAAAGCGCAAGCTGATTCCCGCGCTTTATCGGCTGTTCCACGACGGGCGGCTGCCGAAATCCTTCTTTGTGATCGGTAACTCGCGCACGGAATTCTCCGATGACTCGTTCCGTGAGAGGCAGCGCGAGGAACTCGACACGTTTCTCACCGACATGAAGATCGAAGACGCCGAATGGCAGCTCTT
>CAZXBZ010000420.1:0-3199 GCA_964639135.1 uncultured Solibacteraceae bacterium
TCGGTGATTCCCGCGTATGGATTGGCGAAGCTGTTCGCCGCGCTGCCGAAGACCGTAACCACCGTTCCGAACGGCGCCTGATTGGCCTGGTTGTTGAATGAGATCGTGTTCAGTTGGTCGTAGAAGATGCCGTAACCGCCGCGCAGTGCGGTCTTGCCGTCTCCCGTCAGATCCCAGGCGAAACCGACTCTCGGCGCGAAGTAGTTCAGGCGCTTGTCGATGGCATTCTTGGGAAGGCCATCCTCGCCCGCGTAGCGGATGCCGAGAGGAGCGTTGGGATAGCGCGTGGAACGTTCACCGGGACGCCATACGGCCAGCCGGTCCTCCAGATCGCTATACGGCATGAACGGCTCCCAGCGGAGTCCGAGGTTCAGCGTGAAGTTCCGGGTCATCCGCCATTCGTCCTGGGCGAAGAGCGCATAGCGGTTGAAGCGGGTATCCCGGTATTCGCCGACGCCCTGAACCAGGGTGTTGAAGCGGCCGATCATGAAGTCCGCCAGCGAGTCTCCGGTAAACGGCGCGGAGCCGTTGAAGTTCCACTGCCCATTTGCCCGGTAGTTATTTCTCACGTCTCCGATGCCATGGCCGATTTCTCCGCCGAACGCGAAGGAATGGCGTCCGGTGGTGACGCGCACCGTGTCGGTGAACGTGTATTCATCCCGAAGAAAGATGTTGGTGTCGCCCGTGTTCAAGGTGCCGAAGTACCCGGCCACGGTGACGTGCCACTGAGGCATGTCGTCGTTGTAATAGTTGGATCCGAAAGAGGCGATGCCCGCGGGCGGGATGATGGGCGCATTGTGCCCGTCCATGCGGGTGAAAGCGAACATGGCCTGGTTCATCACGCTGCCGCCGAACGTATGCGTGTCGGTAAGGTTTACGCTGCGGTTCAGCCAGGTCCGTCCGGTGGTTTGCTCCAGGTAGTTGTCCGGAGTGAGAATCGCGGGCGTTTCGGCATAGCTATCCCAGTAACGGCCGGTCAGGCGGTTGTTCTGGGTGATCTGGTGATCAATGCGGACAAGAAACTGGTCATCGTCGAAGTTATTCGCCGCGGCCGTCGAAATCGTGTTGCCGGCCACTGGGACGGGAATGTACTTCAGTATCTGCTGGGAGATGGGGCTGAACTGCGAGAGAGGGATCTGGTTGTTGGCGTACGTGCCCCCATTTGGATCTCTGAGCTCCTTCGTGAGGCTGGAGAAATCGCCCGCGCGCTGCGCCGCCGTCGGAACCACGCGGCCCACCTCCGGCGGAGCCAGACGTTGCACCGTGCCCTGCCAGGAGAAGAAGAAGAAGGTCTTGTTGCGGCCGTCGTAGAACTTCGGGATGAACACCGGCGCGCCGGCGGTGACCCCATACTGGTTCCTCTTCAAGCCGTCGTCTTTCCGTTTGCCGTCGGGGCCGGTGGCGCCGAAATAAGGCGTGGAGTTCATCGCGTTGTTGCGGACGAACCAGAAGGCGCTGCCGTGCAGTTCGTTCGTGCCGGATTTCGTCACCGCGTTCACGATGCCGCCGGATTGCCTGCCGAATTCCGCGCTGAACGAGTTCGTCTGGACGCTGAACTCCTGGAGCGCGTCGGGGTTGGGCATCGGGTTCGGAACGTTCGTATAGTGGTCGTTGTTCTGCGAACCATCCAGCATGTAGTTGGTTGTGTTTGAGCGGCCTCCGTTCACGGAAACGGCGGTGGAGCCGGGGTAGGTGGTGCCGGACGTCGTGTCCGCCCGAAGGTCCGTGACCGTGCCCACCACGAGCCGCATCAATTGCGTCGCGTTGCGGCCGTTGAGCGGCAGTTCCTCGATGCGGCGCTCATCCACTACGGCCTTGAGCGTGGGGGAAACGGTGTCTACCACCACGGCATCCGCTTCCACGGTAACCGTTTCCGAGGCCGTGCCCACCTGAAGCGTGGCGTCGATGCGGAGAGTCTCGTTCACCTGCAAGCGAATGTTCCGCACGGTGAACTGCTGAAAGCCTGGAGCTTCGGCGGTAAGTTCATAAACGCCGACCGGCAGCGCTGGGAACGTATAGTTGCCGTCGCCGCTGCTCGTAGTGGTGTTTCTGGCGTTTGTGCCGGTATTCAACGCGATTACGGCCGCGCCCGGTACGGCCGCGCCCGATGGATCAAGGACGCGCCCGCTTAAGGCGCCGTAAACGTTTTGCGCGAATCCGGCGCCGCACAAGAGCAGTACGGCCGCAAGCGCTTTTATCGCGGTAAGTGGCGGTGGTTTCATCATTCCCTCGTCTCCTTGCCTGTCTCTTCATCTGCTCCGGAGAAGCTCCGGAAGGGGTAAATGGCACTCCATGGAGTGATTCATTGCCGAATATTCCTCGATGGATCTAGCGGGGCCTCTTTTAGAGGCGTCGCTTGCCGGGGTCCCAAATCGTTGCAACGATCTCCCGTTCCTTATAGAGGCCGGGAGACCAGTAGTAAAGAGTTACTATTTTTCCGTCCGCGCGGATTGCATCGCGCGTATAGCCCAGATCCCAGGCCTCGCCGTCATCGCGCAGCACAATGGGTGCGGACCAGGTTTTGCCGTCGTCGTCGCTTGTCACGGCATGGATGCCGTACGGTTGCGCGCGATAGCCCGTGGTCAGCGTGAGGCGTCCATCCGCCAGCCGCTTGAGCGAAGGCGGGTTGCCGCTCTTGCCCGTGCTTGAGGAAATAGGCCGTGACAGCGGTTTCCAGGTGCGGCCCTGGTCGTCACTGGCGTGTAAGTCGATCCAATCCGTGGCTTCGTCTTCCTTCACTCGCACGGCGCAAAGCAGGCGTCCATTGGGTAGCTGGACGCTGGATGGCATGATGGCAAAGCCGCGAGGTTCAGGGCCGATCCAGCCCTGGAGAGTCCAGTGGAGGCCGCCGTCCACCGTGCGCGCGCAAAATGGCCGCCCTTCCTTGCCGTCTTCCTTGGCCGCGGTGGCGAATACCAGAGCCTCGTGCTTTCCTTGGATCTGGTAGTCCGTTCTGCCGTCGATGCCCTTCCGTCCGAACATCGGAAACTCGAAAGGGCCGTGCCACGTGCGAGCCCGGTCCGTCGAAAACGAAAACAGGGACGGCCGGTTTCCGGCAATGTTCCGCCGAAGTGTAAAGGCAAAATCGGGAGCGTAGAAATCCATCGGCTCCGAAAGTGCGCGCGGAGGCTTGCCACCCTGCTCCGGCGGAATTAGAGACCGCGGTTTCTCGATGCTCCAGGTTTCGCCGCCGTCCAGG
>CAZXBZ010000421.1:0-3175 GCA_964639135.1 uncultured Solibacteraceae bacterium
CGTGGTCGGGCTCGACATGCTGCTCGGCTTCGCGGGGCAACTGTCGCTGGGCCATGGGGCCTTCGTTGCGATCGGCGCGTACGCCTCTGCCCTGCTCACCACCAACGCCGGCTGGTCGGGGTGGGCGGCAATGCCGGCCGGGATTGGAACGCCCATTTGCACGGCCCACACGATCAGCGTAATGCCGGAGGCGTCTTCCAGCGGAATCCGGAACCATTCGGTAAGCAGCGCGAGAGAAACCAGGTAGAAACCGCCCACCAGAAACGGAATCGGAATCGCGCTGGCAAGCGCCAGAATCGCGAGAAAGCGGAAAGATTCACTCAAACCGAGGTGGCCCGTGACGGGCGTGGCCCGGAAGACCGCCCAGAAGGAAATGCCGACAATCAGCCAGTGAACGAGCGTCCAGCTCAGGATTCGCGCCAGGATCCCGGGATGGCGGCTCACCCCCAGGGCGGCGCTGAAGGTATCGATCAGGCGATTGGCCGTTTCCCGGCGGCGTTCAGGCAGAAACGAAAGAGCGTCGCGAAGCCGCCGCGCCGCGGCATCCGAGGCGAAAGTGAACGCCAGCAGCACGGCAAGCGCGGCCACGGATACGCCGAACGTGATAACGCCCCCCGCGCGGACGGCCTCGGCGATCGCCGTCCCAGGCTGGAGCGCCGCGGCGTCGATGGTATAGAGCGCCCAGCCCGCCAGCGCCAGGATGCTGAGCAGATCGTAGATGCGCTCGAGCATCCATGCCCCCACCTGAGAGGGAAAAGACACGTGAAGCTGCCGCGCCAGCAGGTAGGGCCGCAACATCTCGGCCGGACGCCCGATCGTCATCACCGCCGCGAATCCAATGAATGTGTTGGCGATGAGTTCAAGGCGGCTCGCATTGGGTGCGTACGGCGCTACCAGCGCGGCCCACCGGAGCCCCCGAACGACGTACGCGGCCGCGGACAGCAGCGCCGCGGCCGCAACCCAGCCAGGGTGCGTATTCCTGAGGGCGGCGGCGAACTGGTCCGCTGAAAAGCCCTGATTCTGGCGGGCAAGCAACCAGAGAAGACCGAGCGTTACCGCGATCGAAAGCAGGAGCAAGACCGCTTTACCCAGCGGCCGCTTCCGCCCGGGAACTCCCTCTTCAGACGCCTGGCCGGCGAGGCCGTTCAAACCCACGCCGCCTCGCCGCACCGGGTGATTGGGGAGAAAAACCGTTCGCCATACAATGAGGAAGCGGTAAACGAACGGCACATTCCGTGAACTTTTCGGTGCATTCTTCCGTTCCCCACAGTGTAAGGCATGGAAGAAGGAGAGCGATGGAAGCCGTGATTACCTGGACCGACCCCGGGTCCCCTGGCGCCACGGGCCACGGCGTCACGGCAAGCGAATCCCGGGAACGCTCGAAAAATTCATTTTGGGACTTTGATCTCCAGACGAGGGCAAGGGTATTGGATCCCGACGCGCAATTGGTGGAGCGGTGTCTTTCCGGTGAAGACGCCGCTTGGGAAGATCTGGTTCGCACACACACCAGACGTGTGTACGGGATCTGCTACCGTTTCACCGGTTCCGATACCGAGGCCCAGGATCTCGCTCAGGAAGTGTTCCTGCGAGTCTTCCGTTCGCTTTCGAGCTACCGGGCCCGCGACGGCGTCTTTGTGGTCTGGCTCGCGCGGCTGACGCGGAATCTCCTGATCGATCACTACCGCAAGTCAAAGCTCCAGCGGGCGTCGGACCCGATCGAAGACCGGCTGCACGTGCTCGAAGAGCATGGTTCCGCGTCGTCACGAGCCGACGCCATTCTGGCCGGGCGGGAAGCGAGGGAGTTGATCTCGCGGGGGCTGACGCGGCTCTCCCCGGAATTGAGGGAGGTCGTGATCCTGCGGGATCTCGAAGAGATGGAATACCGCGAGATCGCGGGGGTCCTTTCCATCCCGGAAGGCACCGTGAAATCGCGATTGAACCGCGGCCGCGCCGAACTGGCGCGGCTGTTACGCCGGCAAGGAGCGACGGCCTGATGCGAAAGGGCAGGCCGGGCGGAGGGGAACGATGACTCGCGCGCAACTCGAAGCACGGATCGCGGATTATCTGGACGGCATCCTCGCGGAAGAAGAGGCGGCGGAATTCGAAAAGTATCTGCCGCTCTACCCCGGCCTTGCCGAGCTCGTCCAGGACGCGAAGGAAGGGATGCAACTGCTCGGCCGGCTGGAGACGCCCCAGCCGCCGCCCGCCCTCTATGCGCGTATCGCGCTCAGCCTGGACGAAGCCCGGCGGGAAGCGGAGCGGGAAAAACGAAATACCGGCTGGCTTCTGGCGCTTGCGGCTTTCTTCGCGCCGGTCCTGCAGCCTCGCCTGGTAATGGGGATGGCGATGACGGTCCTTTCGATCTCGATGATCGGACAGTTAACGGGAACCCGGATTCAGCGGATCTCGCCGGACGACCTCAAGCCCGCCGTGATCTGGAATTCCATCGAATACCGGGCGCAGCGCACGTGGGATCGGGCGGAGAAGTATTACGAAAGCTTGCGGGTGATCTACGAGATGCGTTCGAGGGTGCGTGAGTGGCGCGCGGAGATCCAGCAGGAACGGGAACGCGCGGCCAGCCGCCTTGAAGACCCCGAGACGGAACTCACCCCGAAACGTCCGGAGCCAGGCCCGGCGCGGCCGGGAATCGGCGAGGGGGCGCGGACGACCGCGGAGAACTAGTGGGGGTGAGGTTCACGTGGTGAATCCACCGGGAAGGAGAGCGATATGTCGGAAGCAACGGAACGGCCGCAAGAGGAACAGGATTGGGGATCACCGGCCAATAGCGGCTATACGCCGGCGCCGGCGCCGCCCCCTCCAGCGGGCCCCGTTGTCAGTTACTGCCGCGTCTGCGGGCGCGGACTGACCGCAGCGGAGGCGGTTCAAGCCCAAGGCGCGGTTTACTGCGCGGAACACGCGCCCGTCAGCCGCGAAAGCCCGGGGCCGGGCGTGCCCCGCTACGCGCCCGCGGGCGCCGCCTCGCCCGCGCTGGCGTTTCTGCTCGGGCTCATTCCAGGCGTGGGCGCGGTTTACAACGCGCAATACGTGAAGGCGATCGTGCATGTCGTGGTATTTGGGTTGCTTATCAGCATCGTTTCCTCCGGCTCGGCATCGAGCTTCGAGCCCTTGTTCGCGCTGTTGATCGGTTTGTGGTATCTCTACATGCCGTTTGAGG
>CAZXBZ010000422.1:0-3161 GCA_964639135.1 uncultured Solibacteraceae bacterium
CGACGAGCGTGGATACCTTCTTGACCAGATGGTCATCGGCGAATGGACCCTTTTTCAGAGATCGGCTCATGCTTGTTTACCTGTTCTTTCCCCTTGCCCGAACATCCGTCCGCTTTTGCTTTTCATTCGCTCGAGCGTCTTGGCCCTTCCAGATCAATTCTTCTTCCGCCGCGCGACAATAGCACTGTCGGTGCGCTTGTTGTTCCGGGTCTTGAAGCCTCGCGTCGGCTTGCCCCACGGAGTAACCGGATGCCGTCCGCCGGAGGTTCTGCCTTCACCGCCACCGTGGGGGTGATCCACCGGGTTCATGGTGACGCCGCGGTTGTGCGGCCGGCGGCCCAGCCAGCGGCTGCGCCCGGCCTTCCCGAGCTTCTGGTTTTCGTGATCGTGGTTGCCCACCGTGCCGATGGTCGCCATGCACTCGGAAGAAACTCTGCGGGTCTCCCCGGAAGGCAGCTTGACGAGCGCGATCGCCCCCTCGCGGCCGAGCAATTGCGCGCCGACTCCGGCGCTGCGCACCATCTGGCCGCCCTTTCCGGGCCGCAATTCGATATTGTGAATCGCCGTACCCGGAGGAATATCCTTCAATTTCAGCGCATTGCCCACCAGGATATCGGCTCCGTCGCCCGAAACCACGGATGCACCGACGGCAAGGCCATCCGGGCACAGAATGTAACGCTTTTCGCCATCAACATAGTGCAGAAGGGCGATATGCGCCGAGCGGTTCGGATCATATTCCACGGAAGCCACTTTGGCGGGCACCCCCGCCTTATCCCGCTTGAAATCCACAATCCGGTAGCTTTGCTTGTGGCCACCGCCGATGAAGCGTACCGCTATTCGTCCCGTGGAAGCGCGCCCGCCCGACTTCTTTTTCCCCACGGTCAGAGATTTTTCCGGCGCTTTTTTCGTCAGGCCCTCGCGGGACACCGTCGTCATAAAGCGGCGGGATGGTGTTGTCGGTCGGTATGTCTTAATCGGCATCGCTCGAATCTCCGCTCTTCCCCGGCATCCCGGGCTCTTCCTTAACCCCTGCGTCTCCGCGCCTAGACGTCGGCATACTCCGGCGCCTTCTGCCCCGGCTTCAGCCGCACGTACGCTTTCTTCCAATCCGGCAGATAGCCCGAATACCGCCCACGGCGGCGCAGCTTGCCCTCAAGATTGATGGTCCGCACCTCGGCGACCTTAACCTTGAAGATTGCTTCCACCGCGTGCCGCACCTGCGTCTTGTTCGCCGTCGCCGCCACTTCGAAGCACAACGTTTGCGTGTTGTCCTTCAAGTCGTGGCTTTTTTCGGTAACGATCGGCCGCCGCAAGACCCGGTAAACGCTCAAGGATTGAATGTCGCTCATGCCAGTGCCTCCGAGAGTTTGCGCGCGGCTTCCTCGGAAAGAACCACGTGCTTATGCTTCAACAAGTCGTACACCGTGACTTCCCTGGTGAGCGAGAGCTTTACGCCGGGCAGGTTCCTAGATCCGAGATCCAGATTCCGGTTATCGACCCCGTTATCGACCAAAAGCACCGTCGCCGCGGCTTCCAGGGTTTTCAGCACGCCCGCCATGGTTCTCGTACGGTGATCCTCGAGGGCGAATTCCTTCACGACCTTCAACTCGCCGTCGCGCAACTTGGCGGATAGCGCGCTGCGCAGCGCGCCCAACTGCATCTTCCTCGGCAGCCGGTAGAAATAATCCCGCGGCTTGGGTCCATGGACCGTGCCGCCGTGCCGCCAGATGGGCGAACGAACCGAACCCACGCGAGCCCGCCCGGTCCCTTTCTGCCGCCACAATTTCCTGCCCGAACCGGCCACTTCCGCGCGCGTCTTGGTCGAGGCGGTACCCTGCCGGCGGCACGCCATGTAGTGACGCACGGATTCATAGATCAGGTGCTCTTTGATTTCCGCGCCGAAGACGGCGTCGGATAACTCGACGTCGCCCACCTTACGGTTGTTCAGATCGAACACATCTACCATCGGCATGGCGTTATCTCCTCGACCTTCTCACGACCACGTACGAGCCTTTCGGGCCCGGGATCGCGCCCTTGATGGCGATCACGTTATCTTCGACGTTCACGTCCACAATCTCCAGATTGCGGACTGTCACCTGAGCGGCGCCCATGTGACCGGCCATGCGCATCCCGCGGAAAACACGCGATGGGTAGCTCGAAGACCCGATGGAACCCGGCGCCCGATGGAACATGGAGCCATGGGAGGATTCGCCGCCGCCGAAGTTATGCCTCTTCATCAAACCCGTGAAGCCGCGCCCCTTACTCGTGCCGACCACATCCACTTTCTGGCGGGTCTCGAAAGCATTCGCCAGGATCTTATCGCCGGCCTTGTAATCACCGTCGCTCGGCGCCAGGCGGAATTCCTTGAGAAAGCGCGCCGCATCCAAATCCGCCGCCTTCAGGTGGCCTTTCGCGGGCTTCGTCATTCGGCTGGGCTTCAGGTATTCCACGAGGGCGACCTGAATGGCATCATAGCCGTCCTTGGCCGGCGTCTTCCGTTGCACGACCACGCATGGCCCGGCCTGCAGGAGGGTGACGGGCACCACTTGCCCATCCGGCCGGAACATCTGCGTCATCCCGATTTTCTTTCCAAGAATTCCTGGCGCCATAGCTTTATGCTGCCTATCCCGTCAGGCCACGGGCCGTTCTCGCCCGTGAACCGACCAAATGTTCTTCCATCGCTTCCAGCGTTTCGGCCTTCTTCACTCAGTTGATGAAGGCCCTGGCCGAAAGCCATCCACGCGCCCGTGGCTACTTACGGTCCTTGCCGAAAGCTTTGATCTCCACATCCACTCCAGCCGGCAGATCCAGCTTCATCAGCTCGTCCACTGTTTCCTGGGTGGGTTCCAAAATATCGAGTAACCGCTTATGGGTCCGGATTTCGAACTGCTCCCGGGACTTCTTATCCACGTGCGGCGAACGGTTCACGGTAAAAATATTACGCGCCGTCGGCAAAGGAATGGGGCCGGCAACGCTCGCCTGCGTCCGCAGCGCCGTCCGAACGATATCCTTCGTGGATTCGTCGAGGATGCGGTGGTCGTAGGACTTGAGCCGGATGCGAATTCTTTCCCTGATTGCCATGCGTCCTTCTCCTCTGTCAGCGGCGGGCGGCCACATTCCGGCGGCCGCCCGGCCCTTTCTGTTAGCCCAGCACCTCGGTC
>CAZXBZ010000423.1:0-3046 GCA_964639135.1 uncultured Solibacteraceae bacterium
GGCGGAGTTCTTTTTCGGGGACGGATTGTTTCGCTTCGATGAACAGGTTGCTGGCCGCGCCGCGCTCGGCGCCGAAGAGTCCGCGGAGCCGCGCGCGGCCATTCGAGGTTTCTCCGGGAGCGCTGGGCGTGCGTGTGTGGAACATGGCTTCGAGGCGTCCATCGCGGATGACGGTGAGCGGCTCCGGCCTTACGCCTTCGAGGTCAACGAGGGTTGTTCCGAGCAGCGGCTGTCCTCGAAACACGGTGGCGGAGGGATCGTCCCGGACGGTGAGCGATTCGGAGATGATCCGTGAGCCGAGGCGGCCTTCGAGTTCGAGCCGCGGCCAGCTGATCGGCCGGTTCGGCACGGAGACCGGCTTCCTTGGCATCCACAACTGCCGGCCGATCAACTGGGCCGTGAGTTGGGGGGCGGCCTCGCCTTCGAAGAGAATGGGGCCGGTGTAGGCTTCTCCCGCCGGCGCCGCCTGGCGGGCCACGATACCTTCGGCAAGTTTCACCACGGCTTCCCGGAGCGCCGCGTCGCTGGGGAAATCCGAATCCTTGAAGCCGAGGAATTCCGCCCCATCCCAGAGATCACTTCCTCCGGGAGCCTGCGCGCGGGCGGCGATGCGCAAAAAAGCGATGGAGAAAGGGCGGCGGACGATCGTGCCATCCGTATCCACCTGGCGCTCCACGCCGCGGGAGTAACCGAACTGCACCTGGGAATCGAGGATGCCGGGATACTGGAGAAAAACCTCCGAGAGCGAGCGAGCGATGCGATCCCACCGGGGTTTATCAAACGCTGGCGCCTCGCCAGGGATAAGCAGGACGGTGGCCGGCGCGGCGGTGAAATCCGGAAGATCCGCGGTCTCCCGAAGGTTCCGCACGGATGCTTTCTTCAGGTTGAACGCCTGCACCGAGCCCTTGAAGGCCATGTCGGTGAGCAGCCACCAATCCCGCCGCATGAGCGGGTAATTGGGTTCGATGGGGAGGATCCGCGCGTCGTAAACGGTGCCCTGGTACATCCCGGAAAGGATGAAGTTCGAGTCGTCGTTTTCGCGGCTGCCGACGCGCGCCCGGACCTGTGGCAGACGCAGATTGCTTTCCACTTTACGCACAAGAGCGCCCAGCGTGTAACTCACCAGAAATCCGTCTCCATGGGCGAAGCGGTAGTTCAGGTAGTAAAGCGGCGTGCCCGCCATCATCCGGAGTTCACGGGATCGGTTCAGTTCATCCGCCATGGCGCGCAGGCTAACGTCTGATTTGGCCGCCGGGGGCAGGACAACTTGCGCGGGGGCGGACGGCGCGGCGGCGAGGCAGAACGCGAGAATGGCCGCGAGGAGCGACGCCGGATACCGCGGACGCGGGGCATGAGGGCGGGGCGAGCAGATCATTCCGTGCCCCCTTCCGCGGCTGGAGGCGCGCCAAGCAACGGAGGCCGGTCATCGGCTTTCGCGCGGCGCTGCGTTTCGATTTCGCGAACCAGCAGAGCGGGTGAGACCGCGGAGACCGGGATGCTTCCCGATTCCGCTCCGCAGAAGCCGTTGAAGATCTCCGCTCCCTGAGCGGCCGCCATGATCTTCGCGAAACTGGCGAGCGGAGTGCCGACGATATCCACGCCGCGGACAAGTTCGTCGGGGCGGCCATCGGTGTAGATCCGGTAGACGACCAGCGGGATAACCGTGAACGCCTGCAGGCCCTCGCGCCCGGTGGTGGTGAAGCCGCCGGTTACCTTGGCGAAGTAGAGCCCGTAGGGTTTCCGCTGGCGGCGGGCTTCCTCGATCAGCATGTCGCGAAGCTGCTTCGCGGGCACGGATTGAGAGGCCTCGACGATCAGGTTCGATTGGCGGCTGACCACTTCCGCGCCAGGCGCGCGGCGGCCATGGCCGTTCGACTGCGCGAAGCCCGCGATGGGGGAGCGCGACATGAGGAAGTTGCGAAGGATGCCGTTCTCGACGAGGGTGACACGCTGCGCTTTGACGCCTTCGTCGTCGTAGGCATACCAGCCCATGAGGTCGTGGTTATCGAACTGGTGGCGAGTCGGGTCCGAAATCACGCTCAGAAAGGCCGGGAGCACCGCATTGCCAACCTGATTCGTGAAGGTCTGGCCTTCGTTTTCATCCTTCTGCCGGTGGCCTTCCATGCGGTGGCCGAAGATTTCATGAAAAAAAACCGCGGCGGCGCCACCGGAGAGGATTGCCGGGCCGACAAAAGGCTCGGCTTCCGGCGCCACGAGGAGGCCTTGCAATTCCTTGACGAGGCCGGCCACGGCGCTCTCGACCTCGGCATCTCCAGGAAGTCCGCCGGGCGTTTCAGCCTCAAAGGAATGGTCGAGACCGAGATTCATGCCGTCGGCGGCTTTGGCCTGAGCGCTGATGGTGAGCCGGGCGAAGGCGCGCCCGTGACGAATGGCGCCGCCATCGCTATCGGTGAAGTAGCGGTTGTCGGCAATCGAGGTGACGCGCACCTGGGAGGTCAGGATGCCGCTCTTGCCGTTGAAGAGCGCGGACCACTTGCGGACGCGGGGCTCCCAGGCCGGGCGGTTGAGGGTCTCGGCGGCGAGGGGCAGGAGATCGCGAGCGGCTGGGGCGGCGGAGAAATCAGGGCTGCGGTCCGCTTCCTCGACCTTCACTTCCTGGGAGGATCGGAGGAGACCGAACCGTTCGGCGGCCGCTCGGTAGGCGCGGTCGGTATCCCGCCACAGGATGCGCTCGATAGGAGCGGATTTATCCTCAAGGGGAAGAAAACTTCCCGAGGTAAAGCGCGGGAGCGCGCCGCGGGTTCGGTGGTAATTGTCGAAATCGCGGTCGCCGACGCGAATACTGACGTCGAAAACGCGCTGTCGGCCGGCCTCGCTGACGCGGAGCGCGCCGAAGCTGCCATCGACCACGGCGGTTTCCACGTCGGACACTTCGTAGGAGAGGTAATACGGCTTCAACTCGGCTTTCGCCTGAAGGCCGGCATAGCCGCGCGCGAGTTCCCGTTGCATGATCTCGATCAGGCCCTGCGCCGGCGCTTGCGGGATAGCGGCCAGCGAAGCCAAGGTAACAAGAACGCCCAACCCG
>CAZXBZ010000424.1:0-3022 GCA_964639135.1 uncultured Solibacteraceae bacterium
TAAGAAAGGAATCCCCAGCCTATCCTTTAGGCTCATTGTTCAATGAGAATATGCTTCATGTATCCAGCGCTAAACGGGATGGCGGGATAAGGGACCCGGGAGGAGCGCCTGGCGCAACGCCGGTGCAAGACCCGCGAGGGCGATTGCCGCGCACAGCCCGCAGAACCAGTCCCCAAAGCGGGTGTAAAACGTCTGTTCCTCAACGAAATTGAACCGGGCGGGAAGCGCGGCCGCGAGACCCTGGGGGAGTGAATCCACAATCCGCCCGGCCGGATCCACATTCACGGTGACGCCATCGCTTGTGGCGCGCAGAATCCAGCGGCGGTTCTCCGCCGCGCGCATGCGGACAAGGTTCAGGTGCTGTCTCCGGGCGGAAAGACTCCCAAAATACCCGTCGTTCGAGAGGTTCGCCAGCACTTCGGCGCCCGCCGCCGGAAAGCGGCGCACCAGGTGTGGAAACGCGGATTCGTAACAGATAAAGGTGCCCATTTTGTAAGCGCCCATCGGGAAAATCACCGGGCGATCCCCGGATACGAAGTTCCCCGCCTCATTGCTCACCTTGCCGACCCAGCCGAAAAACGGCGGGACAAACTCGCCGAAAGGCACCAGGAAGATTTTGTCGTAGCGGTCCACAAACTCCCCTTGGGGGCTGATCAGCACCGCGGAGTTCAGAGGCTCCTGGCGCTGGTTGTAGCCGACGGTTCCAAACAGAAACCAAGCCTTTTGCTCGCGGGCGAAGCGGTGCGTTCTCTCGTGAAACTCCGGATCCATAAAATAAGGGACCGGCGCGGGAAGTTCAGGCCAGACGACCAGCGCATCCCGCCGTGTCTTCAGGACCCGCAAACCCGCCGCGGAGAGGGAGAAGACGCGATCCTGCATGCTTCGCGCCTCCCCATAGCTCCACGATTCCCGATCCGTTACGTTCGGCTGCACCAGCAGCGCCTGCCGCCGTCCGGCTTCGGGCTCGGGCACCGGGGGGAGCAAGAACAGCAGGGGGAATACAAGCAGCCAAGCCAGTTCCCGGCGCGGCCGCCGGAGCACCACCAGCACGAGCGCGGCGCTCAGGGCGGCGAAAGCAAACGAGAGCCCGTAAACGCCGGTAATCGGGGCGAGTCTCAGCAGCAGGCTCATGTCGATGCCTGCATTCCCCAGCGCTTGCCAGGCAAAGCCCAACGGCCCGTTCGTGCGTTCGATCGCGACCCAGGCGGCGGCGGTGGCGGGGATCGCCCACCAGCACCGCATCAGCCAGCCGGCAACCAGGCCGAAAACGGCCATGTGCAGAGCTTTGATAAGGGCGAACAGCGCCAGGGCAAGCATGCTGAGGCCCGCGTTCAGATCGCCATAGTTCGCGAGCGTGAACTGTATCCAGTAGCAAGCGCCCAGCCAATAGGCGATACCGCAGATCCATCCGAGAAACAGCCTCTGAACCGGCCGTCTCACCACCGTGACCGCATACAGCAGCGGCGCCAGCGCGAAGGGAGCCAGATAGGTAAGATTCGCGTCGGGGAAAACCAGCACCAGCAGAACGCCGCTCAGCAGAGCGAGGGGCGCGGGCAGCTTATGTCTCCAGCCAGAGGAGCCTTTCGCGAGAGGGCTCACCGGGCATGCTCCCGGGCCCGCGCGTTCACTTCATCGGCCATGTATGAACTGCGGACCAGCGGGCCACTGAACACCATGCGAAAACCAAGATCGAGGCCGAAATCCCGATAAGCATCGAACTGCTCCGGAGTGATGAACTCGCTCACCGGACGGTTCCGGCGGGTCGGCCGCAGATACTGTCCGATCGTGACGACATCCACATCCCGCGCGCGCAGGTCACGAAGAAGCTGATGCACCTCGTCGATAGTTTCTCCGAGCCCCACCATCAGGCCGGATTTTGTCAGGACTTTGGGCCGGTGCTCCCGCGCGAAGCGAAGCACGCCGAGGGATTGCTGATAATTCGCCTGCGGACGCACCTTGCGATAGAGCCTTGGAACTGTTTCCATGTTGTGGTTGAAGACGTCCGGCCCGGCATCGAGCACGCGCGCCACCGCTTCACGGTCTCCACAAAAATCCGGCGTCAGAACCTCGACGCGCGCACCGGGAAGGGCGCGGCGCACTTCACGGACTGTCTCGGCGAAGTGGGTGGAGCCGTAATCCGGAAGATCGTCGCGGTTGACGCTCGTAATCACGACATAGCGCAGACCCATGCTTTCCGCCATTTCGGCCACATGGCGCGGCTCCAGCGGGTCGATGGGCATCTCCGTCTTCGCCGGGTTCGCTTTCGGCACCGAGCAGAACGTGCATCCTCGCGTGCAGAGGTTGCCGAGGATCATGAACGTCGCGGTTCCGCGATGAAAACATTCGTGCATGTTCGGGCATCTCGCGGATTCGCAAACCGTATGCAGCTTATGCCCGCGCATGCCGCGCTTCAGTGCATCCACTGATTCGTGATGAGTGCGTCCTTTGCGAAGCCACGCGGGAAGGCGCGGCGAACGCGCGGCGGCTTCACTCGCGGCGGCGGTTCCATGCACAAGCGGCTCGGCGGCCGGCGCGATTTGAATCAGGGCATCATTCATCGGAGTTCCACGAGGCGCCACCCCGTCGTTTGATTTTCCCATAGACCGCCCGCCGGAACGGCGGCGCGCAATCCAGACTGGCCCGAGACCATCGCCCTGGGGACCGCCCGTTAGAATGGATAAAGTCCGTGCCGCCTTCATCCACCCCTGAAACCGCCCCCGCTTCGAACGATGGCGCATCGAGTATTGCCGTCGTCGCGGAGAAGCCGTCCGTGGCTCGAGACCTTGCAAAGGTTCTCGGCGCCACCCGCAGGGGAGACGGCTTCCTGCATGGCGGCGGCTACATCGTCACCTGGGCCATCGGACATCTGGTGGCGCTCGCTCAGCCGCACGAGATCAAGCCGGAGTGGAAGACCTGGAGGCGTGATACTCTGCCGATGATTCCGGCTGAGTGGCCGCTGGTGGTGTAAGAGAACACACGAGATCAGTTCGAGGTGGTGCGAAAAATCCTCAATTCACCAAAA
>CAZXBZ010000425.1:0-3009 GCA_964639135.1 uncultured Solibacteraceae bacterium
GCATGGGTGGCGCGCGGCGCGGGGCTGGTATCATCCCGCTATATGAAGTTTCACACAGAGTACTTGACCTTCCACACAAAAACAAAACGAGAATATATCAATATCACCGGCCAGGTGCGGGCGGCTCTCGAGAAAAGTGGAATTCGAGAAGGTATGATTCTGGTTTCCGCAATGCATATTACCGCCGGTGTTTATGTGAATGACGCCGAGAATGGATTGATCGCGGATATCGATGAATGGCTGGAGAAACTGGCGCCGTTCCGGCGGGATTACCGCCATCACCAAACCGGGGAAACAAACGGCGATGCGCACCTGAAGAGCCTGATTACGCATCATCAGGTAATTGTGCCCGTCACGGCCGGCAAGCTGGATTTCGGCCCCTGGCAGCAGGTTTATTACGCTGAATTCGACGGACAGCGCTCGAAGCGCGTCCTGATTAAGGTGATGGGTGAATAATTGAAATTTCGCTATTACCGGGGAAGACGTCCGTGGAGTGCCGGGTGGAAGGCACCGGCCGCCGGTCGGGAACTTCATGGAACGGTCCGTTGTCAGAAGGAACATCCCATGAGAAAACACTGCTCGCTCACAGTACTGAATATGGCTATTTTCCTGGGGCTGGCCGCCGCGCTCTGTGCCCAGGAGCTTCCCGTCCGGCGGGTGGCGATCTATAAGAACGGGGTGGGGTACGTGGAGCGCGAGGGGCAGGTGAGCGGAGAAAATACCGTCTCGCTGACGTTTCGCGCCGAAGAGATGACCGACGTCCTCAAGTCGCTCAGCGTGAGCGCCGCCGGGAGCGCGGTGGAGCGGGTCCGCTTCTCGACGGACGAAGGCCTGGAAGAAAAGCTGAAGGCATTCCCCTTTCGTATTCACCCCGGCGAGGGCATGGCTTCGCTGCTGGATGCGCTGCGAGGCGAAGGCATCGAATCCACCCAGGGCGGCGGCCGTGTTGCGGGGACGATTCTTTCCGCGCGCACCGTGGCGGCCACCACGCAAACGCCCGCGCGTGAATATGTAACGCTGCTTGAGGATGGCGGCGGGATCAGAAGTTATGAAATTGCCTCCCTCGGCGACCTGCGCTTCGCGAATCCGGAACTGGGCCGGCAGGTGGCGGAATACCTGCGCCTGGTCGCGGAGGCCCGCAATCAGGACCGGCGCACCGTCTCGATTGATCTGACGAAGGGCGCCGGCACCCGGCTTTCCGCGCGCTACATGACGCCGATGCCGGTTTGGAAATCGAGCTATCGGATGATCTTCGGCAAGGAAGAGAAGCCGCTGCTCGAAGGCTGGGCGGTGGTGGATAATACCTCGGGCGAAGACTGGAGCGCCGTGAGCCTCTCGTTGATTTCCGGAAAGCCCGTATCGTTTCTCACGAATATCTACCCGCCGGTGAACGTGAACCGTCCCTTCGTGCCCCTGCCTGGCATCGGCAGCGTGGCCCCGGTGACCTACGAAGCCGGGATGCGCCGCGCCGAGGCCGTGCCCGCTCCGGCGCCGGCAATGGCGGCGGAGAAAGGCGTGGTGGGCGGGGTTATGGGCGGAGTGATGGGCGGGGTCGTTGGAAGTGCTCCGCGGGCTCGCGTGGCCGAGGATTTGGCGGAACGGGAAGGCGCGCGGCAGAGCGCGATTGCCTCGGTGGCTGGCGGCGAGGAAGCTGGCGCCCTTTTTGCGTATCACTTTCCGGACCGTGTGAATGTCCGCAAGGGCGAATCCGTGATGCTGCCGTTTTTGCAGAAACCCGTCTCCGCGCGGCGTCTGCTGATTTTCTCGGAGGGCCGGGGGGTAGCGAACCACCCCATGCTGGCTTTTGAACTGACCAACGATTCCGGCTTGACGCTTGACGGGGGCTCCGTCACCGTATTCGATGCCGGTGAGTACGCGGGCGAAGCGCTGTTCGAGGCAACCAAACAGGGTGAAAAGCGGCTGATGAGCTATGGCGTCGATCTCGCGACCTCCCTGCGCCGCGAGCCTTCGGGCGGTAACCGCACCGTAACTGAAATCTCGATGCGCCGCGGCATCCTGTATGTGAAATCGAAGCAACGGAACACGCTGAAATATACGGTGTCGAATGCGGATCCGCGCGTGAAAATGCTCATCATCGAGCGGCCTCTCTTGCGGAACAGCGAAACGATTTCGCCGCAAGTGAGCGAGAAAACCAGCACGTCGAATCGCTTCCGCCTGGAACTGCCGGCCGGAGGCTCCGTGCCGGTTGAGTTTGTGGACGAGTATCCGATCGAGGAATCCCTGCAGGTTTCGAACCTCAACGAAGATCAACTGATGATCTATGTACGAAACCAGACAATCTCCGCCGCGGGCCGGCAAGCCTTGGAACGGATCGTGGCAAAGAAGCGTGAAATCGCGGAAAACCAATTGCGGCTGACGGCAACGCAGGCTCGCATCGACAGTCTAAATTCGCAAATGGAGCGGGTTCGCCGCAATCTGGGGAGCTTGAACAACATCGCCGGGCAGCAGGCTCAGGTGCAGAAACTCGCCGGCGAACTGAACTCGCTGCAAACGGACGCGGCGGGCCGCGAGAGTGAACTCGACCGTCTTCGCGATAACGACGTCTCCCTGAAAGCGGAACTGGCCAGGATGATAGAGAGTGCCGAGTTCTGAGGGCGCTTCGGCGGGAACAACCACCCGGCGGCGCACCGAAACTTTGGCGCCCTCGCCGCCGTCTCTACCGTTGTCTTGAAGCGTGAAGCGGCGCCGGGGGGAAGGCCGGCGCGGGGGATGGGCGTGCTATCGTGGAAAACGTGAGCGAACTTCCCATCACGGGCTGGAAGCGTCTCTTTATGTGGGATTTCCCGCGAGGGAGCGTCGCCTATGACATCAAGGTCGGTGTCATCCTGGCCTTTATCTTCCTCACGCCGGCTTCCGTATTCAGGGACCAGCCGACTCTCGACAAGGCGAAGGACGATATCGTGATGCTGCCGTCGCCGGGCGGCGTGGAGCGTTACTGGCTGGAAGGCGGCATCGTGGACGCCATTCCCGAGGCCGAGCGGGCCGGAC
>CAZXBZ010000426.1:0-3005 GCA_964639135.1 uncultured Solibacteraceae bacterium
GGAGCAACGGTAGTGGACCCGTCCGTGTGCCGCGGATCACCCGAAGCCTGACTTTCAACCGCCAGCCACCCCTTCTCCCCGGCAAATCTTTCTGGATTTCAATGCCAATCCGTCACGATGCTACTTAGAAGACGGCATCGATGGATAATGGTAGCGCGTCATGTATCAGGTAATCGCCCGCAAATACCGCCCGCAGAGTTTTGCCGACCTGGTGAACCAGGAGCACATCAAGCGGACCCTTTCGAACGCCATTGAACAGCGCCGCATTGCGCACGGCTATATCTTCTCGGGCCAGCGCGGCACGGGAAAAACCACCGTGGCGCGAATCATGGCACGTTGCCTGAATTGCGTGGAAGGCCCCACGATGACACCGTGCGGGAAATGTTCAAGTTGTATCGAGGTATCCGCTGGTAACTCCGTGGATGTAATTGAGATAGACGCGGCGTCGAATCGCGGTATCAATGAAATGCGGGAGCTGAGGGAGAGCGTCCGCTTCCGTCCGGCGCGCGATCGTTACAAGGTTTTCATCATCGACGAGGCGCACCAGATCACCAATGACGCCTTCAACGCGCTTCTAAAAACCCTGGAAGAACCGCCCGAATGGGTGGTTTTTATGCTCTGTACCACGGAATCGCACAAGCTGCCCGCCACCATCTCCTCCCGGTGCCAGCACTTCAGTTTTCGGAGCGTGGAGGCCGAAGAAGTGATCGCGCGCATGCGATGGATCTGCGCCGAGGAAGGGATCGAGGCCGGCCAAGAGGCGCTGGCCGTGCTGGCCCAGGCCGGAGGCGGCAGTGTCCGCGATTCTCTTTCGGCGCTCGATCAGGCGATCGCCTGCTGTGGCGACACCCTGGACGCGGATGAGGTCCGCCACCTCATGGGGGCATACTCGCTCGACACCCTTGCCAGGGTGACTGAAGCGCTTGAAGCCGGAAATGGCCGGATGATGCTTGAACTGGTCGACGAACTCGAGCGGAGCGGGCAGAATCTTCAACATTTCTGCCGGGAAATGTCGGGCTACTTCAGGAACCTGCTGGTAGCGAAAGTGGCTGGTGAAAATCCCCGGCTGATCTCTGCATCACAGGAGGAAGCATCGAGATTAATTGAGATCTCAGAGCGGTTTAGCGAAAGAGATTTAATCCGTTACTTGAATATCATGCTGGAAGTTTTTGGGGAACTCCAGCACTCCCTGCAGCCCCGGTTTCATCTGGAGCTGGGCCTGATGCGCCTCGTCCATGCCGGCCGAATGAGCACGGTGGAGCAGGCGCTTACGGAACTACGAAAAGGCGGGGGAGATGGTCCTCGGGGTGATGGCTCCGCGACACCGGCGGGCGGGCGGACGATGTCCGCTGGCCGCGATGGCCGCTCCGAAGGATCGAACTCGGGCACATCCCAGATGGCGTCTCCCCGGACGCCGGAGCCGCGAGCGGAGAGAGCGCGTTCTTCCGGCTCGGGCGAGGCTTCGGCGTTTCGCGGCATTCGTGGCGGCGCGGCGGCCGCCCCGGCCATGGCGCGGCAGGCGTCCGCGGCCGAGACGCTCGCGCCCGCGGTGCGGCCGGACGACAACCTGGAGCATGGCGCGGAGCCTGTTGCGGCTCCGGCCCCCAATCCGCAACCCCCCGGAGGGAGTCGCCGTCTGACGGTACACCCCGGCGGACGCAACCGGACGGAACCCCCGGGAGGAGCCTCCGGCCCGGCGGCGGAGGCAGGCCAGGAGGACGCAAGCGCCTCCGGGGAAAACGATGTGGCGGCCAGCGCCTTCGATGCTGATTCGCCGGACGGCGCGCGGATCCAGGAGCAACTGATCGCGGCCCTCGGGGAATCCGGCAAGCGTTTCACCGCCGACGCGATTGAGCGCTCCCGGCTCTCGGCGCGCCTGCTCCCCTCCGGCGGAGTGGAAATCCTGGTGTTCGCTCCGCGCGAGACCAGCCTCTCGGTGAAAGAAGCGGAATTGAGGGAAGCGCTCGCGGCGGCCGGCGTTGCCGTTCAGCGTCTGAAGCTGGAATTCGGCGATCTGGGAGAAGCGCCGGCTCGCGCGGCGGAAACCAGCGCCAGCGATGCCGCGCTCGAGGCCGAGGTTCGCGCGGATCCCGATGTGGAATACATTCGCGGGCTGTTTCATGGAACAATAACGAGGGTACGGAGCCTCGGGATCTAGCTTCCGGGGCGGCCCGTTTAACCGGCCTTTCATCGATTTCGAGAAACGCGGACGGAGGGAATTTCCATGAAAATGCCAGGCAACATGCAGGCGATGATGAAGCAGGCGCAGCAGATGCAGACCAAGATGCAGGAGGAGATTGCGCGAATCAATGTGGAATCTTCCGTCGGCGGTGGCATGGTAACGGTGCGGATGAATGGCCAAAAGCAGGTGCTGGGCGTGGTCATCGATCCGGAGGCCGGCGGCGATGTCGAGATGCTCCAGGATATGGTGATGGCGGCCTTTAACGAGGCGGCCAAGAAAGTAGATGAGGAATCTCAGCAGAAGATGAGCGGTCTGCTTGGGGGGCTTGGCCTGCCCCCGGGCATGTTCTAGGCCGCGCTCGTTGAGATCATCGACATGCCCGACTTCGCGGAACCGCTTGACCGTCTGATCCAGGAACTGAAGCGTCTGCCCGGCATCGGCCAGAAATCCGCTCAGCGAATTGCCTTCCATCTTCTGCGCACGGAGGAAGAACGCGTCCAGAGGCTGGCGGATGCCGTGGCCGGGCTGAAGGCGGCGTTACGGCTCTGCGAGGCTTGTAACAACATCACGAGCGGGACGCGCTGCCAGTTTTGCGAAGACGCTCACCGCGACCCCTCCATCATCTGCGTGGTGGAGGAGCCTCACAACATCCTCCCGGTCGAGACCACCCGGCAGTACAACGGGCTGTACCACGTTCTCCACGGCGCGATTTCACCCCTGCGCGGAGTTGGCCCGGAGCAACTGAAGCTCAAAAATCTGCTTGAGCGGATCGGGCAAGGCGAGGCCCGCGAAATTATTCTGGCCACCAACCCCACCGTCGAGG
>CAZXBZ010000427.1:0-2989 GCA_964639135.1 uncultured Solibacteraceae bacterium
ACCAGGCCGTCGAGGCAGGCTCTCCCGCGCCGGATTTATCGCGCGCCACGGTAATCTTCGCGAACGAACTCTTCGATGCGATGCCCGTCGTATCGGCCACCCGTGCCGGGTCCGCCTGCCATGAACGCCGCGTCACGTGGGAACGCTCACGGTTCCAATGGATCCGCGCGGAGGAACCCTCCGCCTCCATCGCCGCCTACGCCTCGCGTTTCGGCGCTCCCGCGGCGGACGGCTTTGAGTTCGAGGTCCACCATCGCTCCATCGAGTTTCTCGAAGGCTTGCTTCGGGGCGTGAACCACGCGCTCTGCGTCTTCATCGATTACGGCTATCTGGAACGGGATTGGAAGCGCTTTCCCGCCGGCACCCTGATGTCTTATCGCGCGCACCGCGCCGATACGGACGTGCTCGCCGATCCAGGGAGCAGGGACATTACTTCGCACATTCCATTCCATGCTCTCGCGGAGACGGCGCGAGGCTTGGGGGCCGAGGTTCTGAGGCTGGAAAGCCTTGCTAGCGCGCTTCTCCACGCGGGGGAAAAGGACGAGTTCCGCAATGCGCTCGGCGCTCGCGGCGCGCGGGAAGAGATGGCGCTACGCCAGCAGCTCAAGTCGCTGCTGTTCGGCTTTGGAGAGAGCTTCCAGGTGATCGCGATTTTGAAACGCGATCCCGTGTGAACAGCCATCGTGAACGATCATTCATCTCGATCCGCGAGGAATGAAAAAGCCCCGGTTTCCCGGGGCTCTTGTTCGAGGATCGCGATCGATCCGCGGTCTCTTTGCCTGCCTTATTGCAGGTGATGGAAATCGCTCCGCGGCCGACAGTTCTGTTCGAACGATTCTCCCAACGAAGCGCAATCATTTTACGCGACGTTGCATTGTGCTTTCCTTATAAATAGGATCGCGGATAAAGTCAAGCAATTTCATGGAAGCAATCGCGCGCGCATCCGTAAGAGCGCTGCTTGCACTGGTTGAAGAGGCAAGGTATTGACCGATTTCGTTTGTGCCCGTCATCGCTCCGAAGCCCTGATAGCAAGGGGTTTGGGCAAGTCTTTCCTGGTCGCGCTTTGCGCCGCCGCGCTGCTGCTTTCCTCCTGCGGACGCAAGCAGCGGCGCGTTACACCGCCGGTTTCAACAAGGCCCGTACTGCCCACTGTGCTCGGCGCATCGGAAGAAGGAATCGCCAGTTGGTATGGCGCGCCGTATCACGGCCGGAATACCGCCAACGGAGAAATCTATGACCAGGAGAAGATGACCGCCGCGCACCCCAGCCTGCGTTTCGGCGCCGTGGTGGAGGTTACGAATCACACCAATGGATTGCGTACCCGCGTGCGCGTCAACGATCGGGGCCCGTTTGTCGCGAATCGCGCCATCGATCTTTCGAGAGCCGCCGCGCGTGAGATTGCCATGCTTGGGCCGGGCACCGCTCCCGTTCGGGTGGAGGTGGTCGGCCTGCCGGGAGACCCGCTCCCATCAGTACTTCCGGCCAGTCGTGAAGCGCCTCCGCCGGCGAGCCAGATAAACGAAAGCGATGCGTCGTTCGCGGTGCAGGCGGGCGCGTTCGCCAATCGAGACAACGCGCTCGCGCTCCTCCAGAGGCTCGTGGATCTTGGTTTCAACGCACGGATTACGGACCCGCCGAACGCCGTCGCCGGGCAAGGCAAACTCTGGCGCGTGCTGGTGGGCCACAGGCTCTCCCGTCTTGAAGCGGAAGAGCTCTTGCGCGCCCTCCAGAACGATTTCCCGAGAATTTTCCTGACGCCGGACCACTAATACCGCAGATAGGATTAGTCCCGAGCCTCATGCACCGCGAATCCAGTTGCCCCGCAACCGCGAGATCTTCCGAAGTTGCCCTTATCGGCCAATCTCCCGCCATCGGTGAACTGCGCGGCAAGATTGATCGCATCGCGTCCAGCCAGAGCCCCGTACTCATTTTTGGCGAGACCGGAACGGGCAAGGAGGTAGTCGCCCGCAAGGTTCACGAACGAAGCGGCCTCAAGAAATTCGTCCCCATCGATTGTTCCGTTCTGGTTGGGCCCCTGATGGAAAGCGAACTCTTTGGTTACATACGAGGGGCATTCACGGGCGCGGAGACCAACCGCGGTGGCCTCCTTGAGGAGGCTCACCTTGGCACCGCGTTTTTTGATGAGATCGGAGAACTCCCTCTTTCTCTCCAGGCGAAACTGCTGCGTGTGCTGCAGGAGCGTGAATTCCGTCCGGTGGGCTCCACGGTTTCCCGCTATGTCGAGAGCCGCGTTGTCGCCGCAACCAATCGCAATCTTTCGGAAGAAGTCCGGCGGGGCCGCTTTCGCCAGGATCTTTTTTTCAGGCTGAACGTGATCACGCTGCGGATTCCGCCTCTGCGTGAAAGACGCGAAGACATCCCGATTCTCGCCGCGTACTTCCTCAATAAGCATGCGGCCGGAGCCTTACGGCTTTCCGGCGCGGTTGAGGAGGCTCTGTTCAAGTATGACTGGCCGGGCAACGTGCGCGAGCTGGAGAACACCATCCATCGCATGTGCGCGGTTTCCGCCAGCCGTGACCTTGGAATGCAAGACCTTCCATCCAGCGTGCTGCACGCCGTTCTTCCGCCGCGCGAAGTTCCTTCCCTCTCCGCGGCATCCCTTTCACTCCCTCTTTCGCGGCACGACGCCCAGAATGTCGTGCCGCTCGCCGAGTTGGAGCGGCACGCCATTCTAAACGCGATCGCGGCCACGCGCGGAGACCGGACGATGGCGGCCCAGTTGCTCGGCATCGGCCGCACGACGCTCTACCGCAAGCTCAAGGCCTTTGGAGTATCCGAAGAGCGTTAACGAGCTAATGAACTCATGAAGAAACCTCGCACCGCAACGGCGCGCGCCCCGTTGTGTCTCCGCGGCGCGTACCTCCTCTCCGCGCCGATGCTATCTTGAGACGACGGCGGCGTGCCCGCTTCGCTCGATGACGAACTTCATCCATCTCGATGCCACTTATTCGGCGGATCCCAACCCTAC
>CAZXBZ010000428.1:0-2989 GCA_964639135.1 uncultured Solibacteraceae bacterium
CCAACATATTCAATCGTCACCGTGACACCGGTGCCAGACACTGAAACGTTCGGGCTGGCATTGAGGTAGAAGCCATAGATCTCCAGGTACTTATTGGAATCCCCTCGCCGGATGGTGGACGGAATAATACCTCCCACGTTGATCTGCGGTGCAAACGGAGAGGGTATGGCTGAGTGTATCGGAATGTACTGCGGATTCGTGATGTTGTGCGTCTCAATCTCAGAGCGGGGTCGTTCCAGGTCGGCCGCGTTCCCATGACGGGATTCCATCTCGTAATCAAGAACAGACTGGATGGTTGACTTCGCCGTGGCGGCATCCGCCCAATAAGGACTGAAGCAACTGAAGTTCTTCGCTGTAGCCGCGTTCGTCTCGAGGAAGGATTCAAAAGCATTCATCTCTTGTTGCCAGAACTGCGCGGAGTAGAAACGGTTCACATGTTCGTTTTCGTGGTTCTGCGTAATCGACTGCACCCAGTACCGCGTACGATCCGGTCCCACAGCCACAAGTCCGGTGGTATCGAGGTCGCTCCTGGCCGTGTCGTATGCCTGCTGGGTTGTTGCAATTCCGGCACCGAGTGGAAACGGGAGGACATCTCCGACCGGAAGGTTCAGGCGAACGGGGCCGCCACCCCACGCGGGGTTAATACCTTGTGCATACTGATGCGAGATCTGTCCCAAGCGAAATACCCACCGATTCCCGCTTATGTGCGGGGTGAACTGGTAAGTGGGGTCTGTAATCCCGTAAGCGCCCCCTCCAAACACCGTGAGCCCTGGATCGTTGGGCGGCACAATTGAATTACCGGAGCTTCGGGGCGGAGCGCTCAACCTCGATTCTATACGTCCGAACCTCCGGCGGCGAAGCCCGGCGTCCCGAATAGGCGGCCGGTTCACACGGCTTTCCGCGGTCGCTTGAACTCACCGGACAGGCGGAATCCGAGGCTAGGCACGTCGCGCCATTTTCCGGCCCGATACCGTGCGGCCCAGTCCTGACCGCCGTGCCACATGGCCGCCGCCTCGGAACCGGCGTGCGCCTTTGCACTGGATCAAGCATCATCCAGGGCGGTCTCCGCTATCCCCGCGCGGACCTGCTCCAGACTTAACTTCCCCGCTTCGGCCACGCGAACACGCATTCCCCAGCATGTCGCCGGATTCCCTCTTCAGGCTCATCCTGTGTAAGACAAGACTTCGAATTTAAGCAATGGCGCCGGCGCGGGCAAGGGGTAGTTCGCTAAGGTAATCGTTCTCGATGCGAACATTTTGATCCGCGCTATTTTGGGACGCCGTGTTCGGCAACTGACGGAGGCTTACGCGGCGCAAGGAGCCCGCTTTTTTACTCACATTTCCAAGTCTTCGGATGCTTTTGGCGCCGTGAGCGCATCTCCATTTTATATAGCCGGGCAGGATTTTCCGGCTATCCAGTAACGATTTGAAACACCTGGTGGTTTGCGGGAGAGTTTCATCCCTGATCGCGACTCTGTAGACAGGTTACGATTTGCGTACTGCTATTTGACCAAGTCGTGGAAAGGATAGCACGGGAAAATGGAGAATCCGTGGGAGGCACATGCCGATGAAGAACGGCTGGAGCGTTACGCGATGGGCTTGCTCACTGAAGCAGAGTCCGCGCCACTCGAGGAGCATCTGCTTTTGTGCGCCGGCTGCCGCGAAAAATTATCCGAATTCGACGAATTTCTAAGCACGCTGCGGAGCACGAGAGCTGATCCTTCCGGCCCGCCGGAGGCGGACCGGAAGACGGCCGCGCCGCCAGACAAGAACAGCCCGCTCAGAAAACGCGCCGAGTAAGCCTGTCGATTCGGAATTTCGCCGTATCCGCAATGGACATCACGGCCATGACCCCGGCCTGAACGGGGTCGCTGACGACAAGATCCGCCGCTTCGGGGACGCTGCCCGCCATATTCAGGCTGATCACGATGAGGCCTTTCTCGCGCACCTCGCGGACCGCCTGCTCGATCTCTCCGCCCATCAGCGCGCCCGCCAGCACCAGCACCCTGGCGCGCGGCAAACGGGGAACCGCCCGCACGGCATCGGCCAGCGGCGCTTCTCCCACCAGCGGCATGGTATCCACGGAGATGTGTTCCCCGCGGATGTTATGGCGATCCGCCTCCGAGATGGCGCCAATCGCCACCTGCCCCACCTGCGCGCCGCCGCCCATGATAATTACCCGTTTGCCGTAGATCTGCTGGAAGGTCTTGACGGATTCGAGGGATTGAATCACGGGGAGCGCCTCCAGGCCGGCCCGTAGCGCGTCCGTGTCGCCCGGCAACTCCAGTTCGATGTAAGTCCGCTCCGTTTCTTCCTGGCGATCCACAATTTCCACCAGCGTGATGTTGCCCTCATGCCGGGCAATCACGCCGGTCACCTGATGCAGCGCGCCGACTTCAGAACGTATCAGAATCGTGAATCCGATTTTCGTTGCCATGACGATTTCCCTGGAAAGGCATCCTTGCCTTCAGGCGCGTAAGCTTACGCCCTCACAAAGGGAGGCTCACCACCGGTTTCCCTTGGTGGACGTCTTGATCCGGCAGAGATACATGTCGGAAGTGACATAGATCGTGCCGCCGTCATCGCCCCAGGCGATATTCGAGGTGCGTTCGCCGGTTTCCAAACGCCCCAGCAGCTTCCCTTCCGGCGAGATCACATACACTCCGCCAGGCCCCGTGGCCCACAGGTTTCCTTCCACATCAATTTTGAAGCCATCCGGAGCGCCCGGCAGCTTTCCCATGGAGGCGGTAACGTCATGGAGCACGCGCCCTGGGGCGATTGTGCCATCGGCGTTCACCGGGTACGCCATCCAGACGGCGCGCGCATTATCGGAATTCGAGACGTAAAGCGTCTTTTCATCGGGCGAAAACGCGAGGCCGTTCGGGCGGCTCAGCTCACTCGTGAGCAGAGTGAGTTCCCCATCCGGGGCCAGGCGGAACAGCCCGCAGAAATCGAGCTCGCGAGCCGGATCGTTCTCGTGCTTCGGCAGC
>CAZXBZ010000429.1:0-2982 GCA_964639135.1 uncultured Solibacteraceae bacterium
CTTTCGCAAAGCCTTGCCGCGACCGCCTTTCTTGGCGCGCACGCCCTCTCCCGCGGTCACCACCGCGACCCCCATACTGTCGCGACGGCCGTCCTTCGGCGGCAGGATGTAATCGCTCAGGCAAAGTCCGTTTTCCTTGCTCTGGCGCGCGAAATGCCACGTCCAGGCCGGGCTGGCCGCGCCCGGCTCGAACACGTGAATCGAATTTCCATCGCGCTCGGCCTCCATCACGCGCCATACCGCCCGTACTTTCATGAAGCCGCTGGCCCACTGCTTCAACTCTTCGACGAAATTGTGAAGCTCAAGCGCTCTCGGATCTCTCTCCACAAGCAGTTTCGTGAAGTGCCCCTTGAATCCGAGATGCCTCCCATAGAGCATGAACGGATTCACGTAGCTCCACACCTCGTGCAGGTCGGGCACCCGGCGCACCTGCCGCTCATAGCTGGCGGCCGCCGGAATCGGGATATCAAGATTTACTTTGGCGCTGCGTTCCGTGGAGAGGTTCACAACAGCCGGATTCGCTGGCGCCAAATCGGGCGGCGCTTCCGTGATGGTGGCGACTTTGAGTGCCTCCTCGCGGGTCGCGTCATCCGTGATGCGGTTCAGCGTGGAGAGGCCCGACATCGCATCCCGGCAGTAGAAGGTGGGCGCCTTGTAGGCGACGGCGATTTTACTCAGCGTAAAGCGTTCCGAAAGCGCGGCGCCGCCGACAAGCAGCGGAGCGTCGATGCCCGCCTCGCGGAAATCGTTCGCGGTGGCCACCATCTGTTGGGCGCTCTTGACGAGCAGACCCGACAGCCCGACGGCATCCGGCTTGGTGCGGCGAAACTCCTGGATCAGCACTTCCGGCGGCACCTTGATGCCGAGGTTGATGACCTCATAGCCGTTATTGGCGAAGATAATTTCCACCAGGTTTTTGCCGATATCGTGAACATCTCCCTTCACGGTGGCAAGCAGGATGCGCGCCCGGGCGACGGCGTCCGCTTTTTCCATGAACTGCTCGAGATGCGCCACCGCGGTCTTCATTACCTCGGCCGATTGCAGCACCTCGGCCACGATCAGTTCGTTCGCGCCGAAGAGCCTGCCCACTTCCGACATTCCCGCCATCAGAGGGCCATTGATGATCTCGAGCGGCGGGGTGCCCTCCGCCCGCTTGCGTTCGAGATCGTCGATCAGGCCCTCTTTCGAGCCCTCGATGACATAGTTGGCCAGCCGCTCGTCGAGCGGCAGATCGGCACGCCCTGCCTCGTTGCGAGGTTTCGCCTCGCGGAAGTGCGCCGCGATTCCAGCGATACGGTACTGGTTGATGGCGGCGCGCGCCTCGGGGCCCTGCTCTCGCCAGTCAGGCGGCGCATTCGCCATGAGGGCGCGGTTCGCGTCGTCCTCGGGGATCTCTTCGAGCGCGGGGGGCGTGTTGTAAAGCAGGGTTTCCGCGAGCTTGCGCTCCGCTTCCGGAATCGAGGCGTAGCGCTCCAGCTTCTCGGTATTCACGATGGCAAGGTCCAGCCCCGCCTTTGTGCAGTGGTAGAGGAATACGGAATTCACCACCTCGCGCGCGGCCGGGGGCAGACCGAACGAGATATTCGAGACGCCGAGAATGGTTTTCGCGAGCGGCAGGGCTTCCTTGATCAAACGCAACGATTCGATGGTTTCCACCGCGCCGCCCACGTAGTTTTCATCCCCGGTGGCGCAGGGAAAGACAAGCGGATCGAAGAGGATATTCTCCGGCTGGACGCCGTATTTTTCCGTGAGCAGTTCGTAACTGCGCCGCGCCACGGCCAGCTTGCGTTCCCGCGTGAACGCTTGCGCCTGCACGGGGTCTTCGTCGATCGTCCCCACCACCAGCGCCGCGCCGTAGGCTTTGGCCAGCGGGCAGACGCGCTCAAACTTCTCTTCCCCATCCTCGAGATTCACCGAGTTGATG
The DNA here is from genome assembly GCA_964639135.1 of uncultured Solibacteraceae bacterium. GTDB lineage: Bacteria > Acidobacteriota > Terriglobia > Bryobacterales > Bryobacteraceae > JACTMJ01. The sequence goes on from CAZXBZ010000429.1 coordinate 1,925, forward strand.
ATGCTCTTGCCCTGACAGTAGCTGAGCGCCAGTTCGATGGCGGCCGCATCCGTGGTATCGATCATCACGGGCGCCTTGGTCTTGCGGATAAGCTGTTCGTAGAAGGGTGGAACGTCCTTGAGTTCGTCGCGGTCGCTCGTTTGCAGACAAACATCGATGATGTGCGCTCCGGTACGCACCTGGCGGCGGGCGATGTCGGTGGCTTCGTCCCACTTCTCTTCCGCGATAAGCCGCTTGAAGGCGCGGCTGCCGATGACGTTCGTCCGCTCTCCCACGAGCAGCGGACGGCTCGAATCCTCCGCTTCCACAACTTCGACGCCCGAGAACACGGCGCGGTGGCTCGATGGTTTGCGGCCGCGCGGCGGACGCGAGGCGGCCATCTCGGAGATAGCGCGGATGTGCGCGGGCGTGGTGCCGCAGCAGCCGCCCACGATGTTCAGCCAGCCGTTATCGGCGAAGCGCGCCAAGGCCTTCGCCAGCCTCTCCGGCGTCTCCAGGTAGTGGCCTTCCACGTCGGGCAGCCCCGCGTTCGGGTAGCACGAAACGTAGGTGTGCGCGTGTTCGTGCAGGGATCGCAGGTGATCCGTCATGAATTCCGGACCGGTGGCGCAGTTGAGCCCGATCGAGAGCAGATCCTGATTCGCGAGCGACACCCAAAGGGCCTCGGCCGTCTGGCCCCCGAGCATCGTGCCCGTGGGCTCGATCGTGCCCGAAACCATCGCCGGAAGCCTCGCGAGTTTCAGTTCCGCCTTGAGGCGCTGGATCGCGAGCAGCGCCGCTTTCACGTTGCGCGTATCGTTGCAGGTTTCAAGCAGCAGCAGATCGGCGCCGCCCTCCCACAATCCCCTGGCTTGCTGGTAATAGTTTTCGCGCAAGTCCTCGAACGTGATGCCGCCCGTCACGCTGATGGCCTTCGTGGTGGGGCCCATCGATCCGGCGACGAAGCGCGGGCGTTCCGCCGTGGAAAGCGCGTCCGCCGCCTTGCGCGCGATACGGGCGGCCTCGACGTTGATCTCGCGGTGCCGGGTTTCGAGACCATACTCGGCGAGCACCAGAGG
>CAZXBZ010000430.1:0-2979 GCA_964639135.1 uncultured Solibacteraceae bacterium
CCCGCGACGGGCAGGCTGTTGAGCCCGCCGAGAATCTTTGGTGCGTAGTAGAAGTAGATCTTGTCGACGGCTTCCTCTTCGAGAGCCGCCCAGTTGATCTTGCTGCCGGCCTCCACCATCAGGGAGAGGTATTTGCGCGCCGCGAGGTACGCAACCAGTTTGCGCAGGCTTACCCGCCCATACAAACCATCAAGCACCGCCACTTGAACGCCCGCGTCCTCGAGTGCCCGGCGCTTGGCCTCGTCGGCCGCGGAAGTGCAGGCGATCAGCACGTCCCCGTCGGCGCTCTGGACCATCCTTGAGGCCACGGGAGTGCGCAGCAGCGAATCAATCACGATGCGCAGGAGCGGCCTGGCACGTTCCCGGCCGGAGCGATCCGTCAGCAGGCAATCGTCGGCGAGCAGGGTTCCGATGCCCGTGAGGATCGCGTCGGAAGCGTGACGGAGTCCCTGCACGTGCGCCCGCGCGCGTTCGCTGGTAATCCAGCCGGAATTGTCGTGCGGCGCGGCAATCTTGCCGTCGAGAGTGACGGCCGATTTGAGCATCACGAGCGGGCGTCCGGTGCGCATGAAGTGTGCATACGCTTCATTGAGCTTTTCAGCCTCCGCGGTGAATTCAGGCGCGAGATCCGCGGTGATGCCGGCCGCCCGCAGAGCCGCGATCCCCTTTCCCCGCACGGCGGGGTTCGGGTCTTCCATCGCGCACACCACGCGCGAAACGCCCGCGGCGATAAGCGCCTCGGTGCACGGTGGCGTACGGCCCGTGTGATTGCACGGCTCCAGCGTGACGTAAACGGTCGCGCCGCGCGCGTCCCCCGCTTCGTCGAGCGCCCGAACCTCCGCGTGGCGCACGCCGCTCCAAGTGAAATAGCCCGTGCCGAGCACCTGGCCATCGCGCACAACCAAGGCGCCGACGGCGGGGTTCGGACTGGTCATCCCCGCGCCTTTCGCCGCCAAGGCAAGCGCCTCGCGCAGAAATGTGGCGTCCTGAATCATCTCGTGGCCTTTCGGGGGTTAATTCCTGAAAATTGAATGGATGAACTCCGTTGCATCGAATGGTAACAGGTCGTCCGCTTTCTCGCCGACCCCGATATAACGGATCGGCAAGTTGAGTTCGCGCGCAATGGGGACCACCACGCCGCCCTTGGCCGTGCCGTCAAGCTTCGTTAGAATGATGCCGGTGGCGCCGGCGGTTTCCGTGAAGCGCTTGGCCTGTTCGAGCCCGTTCTGCCCGGTGGTGCCGTCGAGGACCAGCAGAACGTCGTGCGGCGCGTCGGGGATGAGCTTTCGCGTGGTGCGCGTGATTTTTTCGAGCTCCGCCATCAGGTTGTCCTTGGTGTGCAGCCGGCCGGCGGTATCGACAATGACGTAATCCATCTTGCGGGCGATGGCGGCCTGAATGGCGTCGTAGACCACGGCGCTCGGGTCCGCGCCCTGCTTCTGGCGGATGACGTCGCATCCGGTGCGCCGGCCCCAGACTTCAAGCTGTTCAATGGCCGCCGCGCGAAAGGTATCGGCGGCGGCGAGCAGCACGGAGTGGCCTTCGCTCTTGTAACGCGCGGCCAGTTTGCCGATGGATGTGGTCTTGCCCGCGCCGTTCACCCCGATCACGAGCACCACGGCGGGCGGCTGCTTCACCTGGGGCAGCGGCCGCTCCGGACGGCGGAGCACTTCGAGCAGGTGTTCGCGGATGACCGTTCTCAGCTCGTCGATCTCCTTCAACTGCTTCCGGTCCAGCTTCTGCCTCACCGAATCCAGGATTTCATTGACGGTGCGCACGCCGATATCGGCGCTGATCAGCACGTACTCCAGTTCGTCGAGGAGGTCCGCGTCAATCTCTTTTTTGCCGGCGAAAAGGTCTTCCAGCTTATTCGTGAGGCCTTCGCGGGTCTTGCGGATTCCTTGCTGAAGCTTTTCGAAAAATGTGGGCTCCTGTGGAACGGACCCAAAAAGCGTTTGAATCATGCGATTTCATTGTATCAACGAGCCTTTTTGCGCTCGTTTTGCGCCCTTTTTTTTCAGGCATTTGGCGCAACCGGTGCGCTACAATGGCAACGCGTATGCAGCGGATTGGCCGTTACGAAATCGAGCGTGAACTGGGTCGCGGCGCGATGGGCGTGGTGTATCTGGCGCGCGATACCCGCATCGGGCGGTCGGTGGCGCTCAAGACCATCCGGCTGAGCGATTTCGCCGACGCGGAGAAGCTCCAGCACTTCCGGGAGCGGCTGGTGCGCGAGGCGCAATCGGCGGGCATTCTTTCTCACGAAAATATCGTCACCATCTACGACGTGGACGAGCAGAACGGCCTCTCCTACATCTCCATGGAATATGTGGAGGGAGAGAGCCTGGAGGCCATGCTGGAGAAGCGCCGGGAACTTTCCCGCGAGACGCTGCTCTCTTTGCTCCAGCAAATGGCGGAAGCCCTCGATTTCGCCCACAGCCGGGGAATTGTCCACCGCGACATCAAGCCGCCCAACATCATGGTGACGCCCAACGGCCGGGTGCGCATTACGGATTTCGGCATCGCCAAGATTGCTCACGCCTCCAGCCTCACCCAGGGCGGGGGCATGCTGGGAACCCCGGATTATATGTCCCCGGAGCAGATTGCGGGCACCGCCGTCGACGGCCGCGCGGACCAGTTTTCCCTGGGGGTGATCGCGTTTGAGCTGCTGACGGGCGAAAAACCGTTTGTCGCGGAAACCCTGCCCGCGTTGTTTTATCGCATTGCGCACCAGCCGTCGCCGGATGCCACCCTGCTCAACCGGTCGCTCAGCCGTGAGATCGCGGACGTGCTCGAGCGTGCGATGGCGAAGGAGGCGGCGGGCCGCTACCCCTCCTGCATGTCCTTCGTGGATGCGCTTCGCGAAGCCTGTGCCGCCACGCCCGGCTGGTTCCCGCTGTCGCGCGGCATGAGCCAGACGCTGCCCACCATGGGCGGCTCAACGGCGGCAAAGCCGCTTTCCGCGGCGGCTCCAGTGCC
>CAZXBZ010000431.1:0-2976 GCA_964639135.1 uncultured Solibacteraceae bacterium
GCCCGGAGACCCGTCGTACCTCGTGGCCAACGCCGAAAAAGCCACGGAAATTCTTGGCTGGGAGCCGTCCTACACCGAGATTGAAAAGACGATTGAATCGGCTTGGAAGTGGCACTTGGCCCACCCTAACGGGTACGTGAAATAAGCCAGCCCTCGATTCGGCTGCACGCCAAAGCCCCGGCGGGCGTCTCATTCCATGAATGCCGCGTTTCTTGACAACCGTCGCGGGCTCTCTGGCGATCTTCTGCGTGGCGCTCCCCGCGCACTCGCAAACACTCCAGCGGGTAACGCTCCGGACCGGCTTCACTATCGAGGCGCGGGGGATAGAAGCTCGGAACTCCGGGCTCGTCCTCCACACCGGGGACGGGCAGCTCGTTATCGAACGGAGTGAAGTGGAGCGCATCGAGGACCTGCCCTGGATTGCGCCTCCCTTGGCGAATTCCGCGCTCATCGAACAGCCGGCGTCCGTGGAGGAACTGCTGCGGCGTTCGGCGGCGCGGCAGGGCCTGCCCAGGGAGTTCGTGGAAAGCGTCGCGGAGACGGAGAGCGCGCTGCGGCCGGAAGCCGTATCGCCCAAGGGAGCGCGGGGCGTGATGCAATTGATGCCCGCCACGGCGGCCGCGCTCGGCGTGAACCCCGCCGAACCAGCCGAAAACATCGACGGCGGCGCGAAACTGCTGCGAGATCTGCTGCTGCGCTACCAGGACCACCCGGATCAGGTACGGCTGGCGCTGGCCGCCTATAACGCGGGGCCAGGGGCCGTTGCACGCTACTCCGGCGTTCCACCATACCGGGAAACAAACGCGTATGTGGAACGCGTTCTGAGCCGCTACCGCGCCAAACAGGCGGCAAACGGCGCGAAGCGGGCTGTTTCCGCCGGCGAAACGGCCGGCCGCTGAACGAACCCGCGCCCGCTCACTCCCATTCGATGGTCCCCGGCGGCTTGTGCGTGAGGTCGTAAAACACCGCCGAGATGCCCGGCACTTTCAGCAACTCCGCGGACATCCCGCGCAATAGTTCCCTGGGCATCCCCACGGATTGCGCGGTCATTCCATCCACCGAATGAATCGGCCGCAGCACGATGGCGTCGGGCTTCCCTGGCGTGCCCAGGGGAACCAGAATCACCGGAAATTGCCAGACGCGCTCTTCAAAGCCGCTTTCGACGGAGAGCCGGCGCACGATGGCATCCGCCTCCCGGAGCCGGTCCAGCCGCTCGCGCGTCACCGTGGCCGCGCGGACGCTCAGGGCTTCCACGGGCTCCGGGGCATCCCCGACCCTCACGACCACGCGGTTGAACGCGTCGCTCTGGTTGATTTCATCCGTCGCGCGCGCGTACGCTTCATCCCAATCACCGCTCGCGAGGGATTCGGGCGCGTCCATCAGCAGCACGGGCTTGTAGCTGCGCGAATCCCCCTGCACGCCAACCGAGCGCAAGGGAAGCAGCCAGCCGCCGCTGGTCCGCTCGGGAGAAGCCGCCCCGGCCGCGCAGAGGCACCGGATGGCGAGCCCTGGGCCCGGAAACGGATGCCGGTCGAGCAGCGGTGCTGGAATCCCCAACTGCCGACCCACCGCGCGGACTTCATCCTTATAGAGGTTGTGCAGCGGCTCGATGATGCGCCCCTCCTCAATAAGGCGCTGGATGCCCTCCACGCGGTTATGATGCGTCTTGATCAGATCCGCCTTGTCGCTGCCGCCGGATTCGATGGTATCCGGGTAGATCGTCCCCTGGCCCAGGATCCAGTTGCCGTCGAGAAGCCCCTCGCTTTCCAGCACGCGGTTCTGGACGTGGAGGAATTCCTCCCCGATGCGCCGGCGCTTCTCCTCCGGATCCACAACGCCTTCGAGCCGCGCCAGAAACCACTGTTCGGCGAATTCGACGTGAACGGGCGAACCCCCGTCGATTTGCGCGAAAATCTCACGCACAAAAGCGGTTTCGTTCCGGCGCATCAGCCCGGTATCGACGTAGATCCCGCGAACCCGTTCCGCGCCCAGCGCGCGCCGGCACAGAGTAAAAGCGACCGTCGAATCCACCCCGCCGCTGATAAAAAAGAAAACGTTGCGATCCCCCGCGGCCGAGCGTATCTCCTCCTCGAGAACGCCGGCGACACCGGACGGGTCCCAATCACGCTGGCATCCGGCGGCGCGGAACAGGAAGTTTTCGAGAATCTGGCCGCCACGAAGGGTATGCACCACCTCGGGATGAAACTGGACTCCGTAGATCCGGCGGCGCTCGTCGGCAATCGCCGCGAACGCGCAGGCGCCGGTGGAAGCAACGACGCCGAACCCTTCCGGGAGAGCCGTCACCGTATCGCGATGGCTCATCCAGACCTGCGCGGGCTCCGCGCCGATCCCCGCGAAGAGCGGAGATTCTCCTTCCATATGCAGACTCGCGCGGCCGAATTCCCCGCGCTCCACCCGCTCCACGCGGCCGCCGAGCAACTGCACCGTGAGCTGAAGCCCATAGCAGATGCCGAGTACGGCCGCGGGCAGGTCAAAGATCGCGGGATCGACCGAGGGGCTGGCCTCGCCGTAGACGCTGAATGGCCCGCCGGAGATGATGATGGCTCGCGCGTGGCTCAACTCGCTCGCCGGAGTCTCCGAGGGTTTGACCTCTGAATAGACGCCCAGTTCACGAATTTTTCTGGCGATCAGGTGGCAGTACTGGCCGCCGGTATCGAGGACGACCGCCTGCGCCCGGCCGGAGGCCGTTGACGCCGCCGGCGCCTCCATGGAGGGGTTATCAGACCTGTTGCGCGAAGAAAGTGGCTCGGGAACGCTCATATGGGGCACGAGAGGTAAATACGCGAAGTGACCCGTCCTTTTCACGGTGCGGGTCACTTTGTTCGTTATACCACGATGCCGAAAACGCGCCGCGCGGAGCTACTTCTTCTCTTCGGCGATCGCGCCCGCGCGCTGGGCAAGAGTGCGGCGCGCGGTTTCCTGCAGGGATTGCGCGCGGCCCATGGCGTCCATGGC
>CAZXBZ010000432.1:0-2972 GCA_964639135.1 uncultured Solibacteraceae bacterium
ATAGCTGCCAAAAAAGAAAAGCTTATCCTTGACAATTGGGCCGCCGAGAGTGCCACCAAATTGATTACGTTTGATCATGTCGTGACGGTCCGCGAAAAAATTACGAGCGTTTAGCGCTCCGTTTCGAAAGAACTCGAACGCGCTCCCGTGGAATTGATTCGTGCCCGATTTTGTCACTACGTTCACCACCGCGCCTGTTGCGTTGCCGTGCTCCGCACTGAAGGAGTTTGTCTGAACGCTGAACTCCTCGAGCGCATCCGGGTTCGGGGTAGGATTATTGACATTCAGATAAGGATCACGGTTACTGCCGCCATCGAGTTGATAATTGACGCCATCGGCTCGCGCGCCACTCGATGTGACGGATAACGCTCCTGGATACCGGAAGGTCAGAGCCGTGTCGCCCGCGCCGTTGGCGTTGCCGGCGTTCAGGTCCGCGGTGCCGGGTGTGAGAAGGATCAGCGTGGCGGCGTTGCGCCCATTAAGCGGCAACTCGACGATCTTACGCTGATCTATGGTTTGTGCAAGAGTTCCGGATTGGGTTTCCACCTGCTCCGCGTTGGATTCCACCTGTATTGATTCCGTTACCGCACCGAGCCGCAGCGTCACCGTAAGGCTTACCGTGACGTTTGCCGGTACGACAATGCCGCGCTGCTCGAACTGGCTGAAGCCCTCCGAGCGGGCGGTGATGTTGTACGTGCCCGGCGGGAGTAACGGGAAGACGAATCCACCGTTGGACGTGCTGACGGAATCACGCCGTAGCCCCGTGCCTTGCGATTCGACCGTCAGATTCACCCCAACCACGGGCGCGCCCGAAGGATCGGCGACTTTGCCCGCGATGCCGCCGGTCGGATCAGCCGCAAAGGCGAGCATCGGCACCAGAAATACTACAAAAAGAAGACCAATAGACCTCATTACAAATACATCCTCTTCGCGCTCACACTCCATACGCACGTCACTCGTACGTTGTTCGTATGAAGACAACTTGCGAAGAAGTGTTTCGATTCCCATAAGAAATGTAGGTGGCCGGCGAGAGGGGAGGGAAGAGCCACCATTCGTGTACCCAGACATAGCAAATAGGCCAAATTTTCGTGCATTTTTAATTCGGATATGAGAGTATGGAATTAACGGTACGGTATGAGTTTTGTTGAAGAAGCGCCAGTGCCCGGGGCCGTGTGACCCGCCGGCGGCCGCGGGGCAAGGCGGAGGACTTTTCGGCGGGAATCTGGAGGGAGGGTTACGATGCCGGAAAACATTATCCAAATCGGCGCCCCTTGGGTGGTCCTTCTGCTGATTGTGATTGCCCTGGGAATCTACAAGAAATCGATCGACAGCCAGATTGACGAAGGCCTGCACTTCGGTACGGGCGAGGACAAGCTGGTGCAGGCGCAAGCCGCGCAATCCCGCCGCAGCAGCCTGGTGGAGCGATGGGGAAAGATCCTCACAACCGTGGTGTTTCTCTACGGAGTGGTGATTGCGGGCCTGATTGCTTACCACCAGTGGCAGATCAACACCACGATCGGCTTCAAGTAGGCGGGGAGGACTTGCGGAGGCTTTTTCCTGCCGCCGCGAGCGCGCCGCGGCCGCGTGAGTGACACCGCGCGGCAATATGGATTTCCCGTTTGAGTGGAGGGCTGCCATGGCGCGGCCGGAGCGGGTTAGCCGCGAAGGTTGATGGTGCCCCGGCAGCCCGGTGCTCCGCACCGGCACGGTACGGTTTCCATCTTTTCGTCGAACCGGTAATCGATCAACAGTTCCTCGCCTGGAGCGATGGCGCGTTTCGAGTAGTAGAGGATGCGCTCGCGGGAGATTTTTGCGTGAAGATTCGGTTCGCAGGAGTGGTTGATGTACTCGGCGCCGCTGCCCCCGACGGATCCATCGACGGTCCAATAGCTGTTTAGCGTAAAGAGATAGTGGAGATCACGCTCTTCGCCGCGGCGCTTCGTCTCGCGCCGTGAGATGCGCTCGCCGGTGTACTCGATCACCTTGCGCCGCGCGGGAATGGGTTCGAGCGCGTAAACGCCCCAGCGGTGGATTTTCGACGGGCGAACTTCCATGCGGAAGCAGGCGGCCTTCGGGTTTATGGCGGGCCGGTCCGCCTCGGCGTGCGCGCCTCCGGCGGGCGCGGCGGCCGGCCGAGGCACTTTCTGAATTCTGGCCATGACAGCAGGCAACTTTCAAGGGATACGCGCTCAATCGCCAAGCACAAAGCGGGCGGCCGGCGGATGATTTCGCATCCGGGCCGCCCGCTGGGATTGTGAGGTGTCCGCGGGGTTACGCACCCTTCGATTGCAGCACTTTGATGAGTTCGTCGACGGCGTCGGCGCTTACCTTCAGCATCGCCTTTTCGGCATCGTCCAGCTTGAGTTCGTAGATCTTCTCGATACCGTTTGCGCCCAATTTCACGGGCACGCCCACGAAGAGCCCATGGTAGCCGTATTCTCCCTCGAGCAGCGCGGCGCAGGGGACCACCTTCTTCTTGTCCTTGAGGATGGATTCCACCATTTCGACCGCTCCGGCCGATGGCGCATAAAACGCGCTGCCAGTCTTGAGCAGCTTCACGATCTCCGCGCCGCCGCTGCGGGTGCGCGTGACGATTTCCTCCAGGCGGCCGGCCGGGATGAGATCCGTGAGCGGAATGCCGGAAACACTCGAATAGCGGAGCATGGGGACCATGGTGTCGCCGTGCCCGCCGAGCACCATGGCGACGACGTTTTCCATCGAGACGCCAAGTTCCATCGAGATGAAGGTACGGAAGCGGGCGGTATCGAGAATGCCCGCCATGCCGATCACGCGGTTCTTGGAGAAGCCCGTGGCCTTCCAAGCCGTCCAGCACATCGCATCGAGCGGGTTCGTGACCACGATAATGATCGCATCCGGCGAGTATTTCGCGATCTGTCCGGCGGCGCCCTTGACGACCTCGTAGTTCGCTACCAGCAGATCATCGCGGCTCATGCCGGGCTTCCGGGGGAACC
>CAZXBZ010000433.1:0-2963 GCA_964639135.1 uncultured Solibacteraceae bacterium
TCAGGAGCGAGCGCAGACCACCGGCCTCCATCAGCCCAGTTACACGGTGCTGGCCAAACACGGTCCGGACCACGCCAAGCTATTCGTGGTGGAAGCCAGGATCCAGCCGGATCTGAGCGAGATCGCGGAGGGGCACAGCATCAAAGCCGCCAGCCAGTCGGCCGCGGCGCGCCTGCTTGATCGCCTTGAATCGATGACCGCGAACGGCAAGGCTCCCGCCTAATTCGGCTGTTTGCGCGCCTGCTGTCTTTCCCGCGCGAGGTTATGAATCAGTTCATCCTGCGCGCGGTTGCTCCCCACGGGTTCGTCGTTCCAGCCATACAGGTTTAGCAGGACGATATCCACGCGCCGGTTTTTGCGCCGTCCGTCTTCGGTTTCGTTCGTATCCACTGGAATCGTGTCGGAGTATCCCGCCACGGTGAATTTGTCGCCCGGCACCCGGAACTCGCCCGTGAGCAGATCGAGCATCGAAATGGCGCGCGCCGTCGAGAGATGCCAGTTGCTGCGGAATCGGCCGTTATGGATGGGGATCGAATCCGTGTGGCCTTCGAGGCGCACGTGGTTCGGCAGTTTGGCGATGGTCTCGGCCACTTTGCCGATGGCGCTGTAAGTCTCGGGCGCGATCACGTCCTGGCCGGAAGGGAAGAAGGCGGCCTGACGCAGCGAGATTACCAGGCCACGCCGCGTGAGGCGGATTTGCACCTTGTCGTCCGCGATTTCGTCGGCCAGTTCCCGCGATAGAAAATCCATCGAGGGCAGGAACTGTTCGAGCAGTACGGCGTCCGCCTTGCCGGCTTCCGATTTCTTGCGGGCCGCGGGCGTCCCACCCCCGCTGGATTTCGCGGCTCTCTCTTCCAGCAGCGCGGCGACCATCGCGCGGAACGAGTCTTCTTTCAGAGCCTCGCGGACGGATTCGGAAACCCGCCGCGGAGCCGATTCATCGATGCGAGCCGTGGCGTACATGACCACGAAGAAGGCAAAAAGCAAGGTAACGAAGTCGGCGTAGCTCACCATCCAGCGTTCGTGATTCTGGGGCGGATGCTTTTTTTCTCGGACCATGGCCGCTCGCTACGCCGCCTTCCCGCGAGAGCGATTCAGGGGCGATGCCCCGGCGCGGCCGGGCGCGGCATTATCCAGATAGGCTTCAAGCTTCATCCGGATCAGCTTCGGGTTGAGCCCCTCGACGATGGCCGTGACGCCGTCGAGCACCAGTTCCCGATACTGCGCCAGTTCCCCGGCCCGCGCGCGAATTTTGCCGGCGGCGGGCAACAGAAGCAAGTTGGCCAGCCCCACGCCGTAGATGGTCGCGACAAAAGCCACCGCGATGCCATGCCCCACTTCCTCCAGATTGTCCAGTTGTTTCATTACCTGGATTAGCCCCATTACCGCCCCGATGATGCCGATGGTGGGCGAATATCCGCCCGCGGTTTCATAGACGCGAGCGGCTGATTCCGCGCGCCGCTCCTCGATTGCGATCTCCAGTTCCATTTGCCGCCTCAGGTCCTGGAGAGGGGCGCCGTCCACGGCCAGGTTCATCGCTTTCCGGAAGAATGCGTCGGGAACCCGCTCGGCATCTGCTTCGAGCGAAACAATGCCCTGCTTGCGCGCTTTTGTCGCGAACTCCACAAGGCGTTCGATCGTTGCCGGAGCCGGCGGAGAACGCACCACGAAGAGGTCCGCGAAGCGCCGGATGGCCGCGGTAAACGCCGGCCCGGGCGTGGTTACCAGAACGGCGCCCAGCGTCCCGCCGATCACAATGAGCGCCGCCGTCGCCTGGCCGATATCCGCCGGCTCCCCGCGCTCCGCGATCAGGCCCCCGATAATGCCGGCCAGCCCGAGCAGCACCCCAAGCGGGGTGGCGAAATCGAAGCGGAACCCGCCGCCGTTGCTCCCTGTCACGGACTCTGTCCTCACTTTCCGATACTCTCGTTCTCGCCCGCGCTCAGCCCGCGAGAGCCGCACGTTTCCCGCAAGCCCTCGCCATGGGTAGACTCCGGCCGGGAGAAAGGCGTATCGATCGGAGAAACCGCCGCCAGGTTTAACCTGCGTTCGGGGCTCTGGCGTAACTGGCGGCCGTACTCCAGCACCATCGCGACAATCTCATCCGGAGATTCGAGCACCATGAATTTCTCGCCCGTGGTCAGTGAGATCACGGTATCTGGAGTCGTCTCGACATACTCGATCAGTTCCGCGTTCACATAGATGGGCTCGCGGTTGAGCCTCGTCACTCGAATCATGCAAGTGTCCCCCGCAATCCTGCATATCGTTCCATATGCCGTGAGGCTTGAGCCGCGTCTCTGTGTCGCGCCGCGGCGAACGGCGGTTTCGGCATGCACCGCTCGGTTACGGGCTACCGGCCAGGGTTGGTATGTCAATTGCTACGGGTTGGAGTGATGACTGGTAGTAAATCATCCCCTCTTGCCCTGCCTCTGGAGGAAGGGCGAAGCGCTCCATCGCCGGCGGATCCTCCAGGCGAGGAAGATCTGTCGAGCCTGCTGGCCGCCGAACTGCTGGATGCGGTGGATAGCGGGTCGCCGGCCGTGTTGCTCGACACGCTCTCACGGATTGCTCTGGTGGATATCGGCCTCGATGCCGCGGAGGGGCGTCCCGGTAACTGCCTGGAATGGGAAAGGCTCGAACTGTTGCGCGCCATCGCCGTGCAACTGCGCCTGGATCTTCATGCGATGCTCATGCACATCCACCAGCGCGTGGAGGCGTCGCGCGGGTACCTCGATGTGGCCCGGCGTCTCGCCGGACGCCCGGCCGGAGGGGAGCCCGGTTTGTGCAATGTGCTGCCGCGCGCCGATGGGAGTGCGGGGATACCGGCGTCACCGGAAAAAGCGGCGGCGGAAAATTGACACGCCCGCGAGGAATGGCATCTTTCGCGAGCTTCGCGCGCGCGGGTGGCGTTATTCAAGCAGGGCCAGGATGCTGCGGAGTTCTTCCCGCAATCCGTCGATGGT
>CAZXBZ010000434.1:0-2913 GCA_964639135.1 uncultured Solibacteraceae bacterium
CAGCCGCCGTGATGCGTTCGGTGGCTTCCTCCCTGGTGAGCGAGGGCAGGGTTCCGGTGAGAACGAAGGTCTTGCCGGCGACGCCCCGCACCGCGGCTGAAGGCGCCGGGGAATCGCCTGTAAACCGTAATCCGGCCTTTCGCAACTGCTCCACCATGCCGCGATTGCGCGAATCGGCAAAGAAATCCCGGATGCCGCGGGCGACCTTGGGGCCGATTTCATCGACGCTTTGCAGATCTTCCTCCGACGCCTCCATCAATCGATCCATGTTCGGGAAACCCGCCGCGAGCAATTGAGCGGTACGCTCACCGACAAACCGGATTCCCAGCGAACTGATCACTCGCGCGAGGGGCTGCTGGCGGGAACCCTGGATAGCGGCCACCAGATTTTCCGCGGACTTCCGGCCCAGGCGGTCGAGGGTCTCGATCTGTTCGGCGGTCAGGTGGTAGAGATCGGCCGGGCTCGACACGAGCTTGCGGGCTAATAGCTGATCGACCACGGCTTCACCGAGGCCGTCGATATCCATCACTCCCCTGGAGGCAAAATGCAGAAGCGTCTCGCGAAGCTTGGCGGGGCAGCTTACATTCACGCAGCGGTACGCCACTTCGCCGGGTTCGCGCACTACATTTCCGCCGCACACCGGGCATTTTGAGGGCATTTTGAAGTAATGCCGGCGCTCCCCCTGTTTGACCACGCGAACCACCTTGGGGATGACGTCGCCGCTGCGCTCGATGAGCACGGTATCTCCCTCGGCCACGCCCAAACGCTCGATTTCATCGGTGTTATGCAGGGTTGCGCGGGAGACCGTCACTCCGCCCACCACGACCGGGCGCAGGTTTGCCACGGGGGTGAGCGCGCCGGTGCGGCCCACCTGGACGGTGATGCGTTCGAGCAGAGTCTCCACCTGCTGCGCGGCGAACTTGAAGGCAATGGCCCATCGGGGCGCTTTCGCGGTTGAGCCGAGGACATCCTGCTGGTCGCGGGAATCCACCTTGACGACAACGCCGTCGATCTCGTACGGCAGGCTCTCGCGCTGCGCGCCCCACTCCCGAATCACCTCCAGCAGCTCCGCGACATTCTGGCAGAGGCGCCGGTGAGGATTTACCTTGAAACCCAGCCGGACGAGGGTTTCGAGGCTTTCCCACTGGCTGCCGAGCGCGAAGCGTCCGTCCCGCATCAGGTAATAGGCGTAGTAGTCGAGCCGGCGGGATGCGGTAACCTTGGGGTCCAGCATTCGCAGGGTGCCCGCGGCGGCGTTACGGGGATTCGCAAAGAGGCTCTGCCCCTCGGTCTCCCGCTGGTGGTTCAGAGCATCGAAGGCGGGTCTCGGCATCATGACTTCGCCCCGCGTTTCCATGTCGGGAAATTCAGCACTCACCTTGAGGGGAAGGGAACGGATGGTGCGCGCGTTCTCCGTCACAATCTCGCCTTCGAGGCCGTCGCCGCGCGTGACCGCCATCGTCATCTCGCCCGCGTGATAACGTACGGCCATTGACAGGCCGTCGAGCTTGAGTTCCGCCACGTATCTCAGTGACGCCGTTCCTCCGGCCGCTTCTCCAGCCGCGCTCGAAAGGAGTTCCCGCACGCGCTGATCGAAGGCCAGCAATTCCTCTTCGTTGAGGGCGTTGTCGAGGCTCTGCATCGGCGAACTGTGCCGCGCCGTTTCGACGCCGGATCGGGGTGCGCCACCCACTCTCCGCGTGGGAGAATCGGGTGTTATCTCCCCAGGGTGCGCGCGCTCCAGTTCTTCCAGCCGGCGCATCATCCCGTCGTACTCGGCGTCGGAGATCAGCGGATCGTCAAGCACGTAGTATTGGTGTTCGTGCTTGCGGAGTTCCTCGCGAAGGCGGGCGATTTCTTGAACGTCGGCGTTGGGCTTCATGGCGTTTTGAGGGAGCGGCTCTACTCTGAGTTTCTCACCGGTTCGAGGGCAATTTGACGCGCGCGGCCAGACTGATCTACAACCCGGAGGCGGGCGCGATGCGCCGGCACGGCCGCCGGCTCCTCGGTCTTGCCCTGGAAAAGCTGAGGCAAGCCGGAATCGACACGGAATTGATCCCCACCACGGGGCCGCGCACCGCGGGGGCGATCGCTCGCGATCTGGTGGAGCGGGAGGGCACCGGCACGATCTTTGTTGCCGGGGGTGATGGCGCCATCAACGAGGTGATGGGCGGTCTGGTGCATAGCGACGCCGCCTTGGGCGTCCTGCCCGCCGGCACCGCGAATGTGCTGGCCAACGAGATGGGAATCGGAAGCTGGAGCAAAGCGCTCGCAGCTATCCCTCAACTTCGGCCCATACGGATTCCGGTGGGGCGCGTGGTGATGGAAGACGGGGAAGAACGCTATTTTTTGATGATGGCGGGTGCTGGTTTCGATGCGCGGATGGTGTATTCGGTAAATCTGGATCTGAAACACAGCCTGGGCAAGCTGGCTTACTGGCTGGCCGGTTTTTCCCAGCTTGGGAGAAGCCTCGAACAGCTTTATGTAACCGTGAACGGTGAAACGCACCAGGCTTCGTTCTGTCTCGCGACCAGGGTGCGTAATTATGGAGGCAACGTCCGGATCGCACCGAGCGTTCACATTACAGATGACGATCTTGAAGTGATTCTTTTTCAAGGACGTGTGACGGCGGAATACCTGGTGCATCTGATTTCGATCGTCTCGGGCAGGCTGAAATCCGCGAACGGCGTCAAGGTGCTGCGCGCCAACCGCGTGGAGCTGCGTCCGGCCGGCGACGGACCGGTGCATTTGCAGGTGGATGGAGAGCACGCGGGCTTGCTGCCGGCCGCGATTTCCGTGGAGCCGGATGCACTCAATCTGCTTGTGCCCGCCGGTTATCTGGAGCATTCGCATCGAACCTCCTTCTGAATCGCCATGGATCCAGTTACGAACTCTCTCGCCGCCTTCGCCCTT
>CAZXBZ010000435.1:0-2910 GCA_964639135.1 uncultured Solibacteraceae bacterium
CTGCTTGCCGCCCCCGTCGGGTTGCTGTCGTGCCGGGAACATGAATTGCGAGTGGGCGAAGCCTGGTTCCGGGGGATCTATCGCGGAGGTTCGCCGCGCCGGTTTATTCATATTCATGGGAATGAGACCACCGCGCGCCTTGCCCTCGCGCACCATATGCGCTCCTGGCGAGGCCGCGCCTTTCTTGTCACTGGAGAAGAGCGCAACATTCGCGCTGGCGGATTATGGATCGACCCGAACCGGATGTTTTCCCAAGCCGGCGCGCGGGCAAGCTTCAAGCTGCAAAATCCCGGCGCGGAGGAAGAAGCGCTGCGGGCCGGCCACGCGGTGCTTGAGCGCGATGTGCCGCGTCTGCTCGATGCCCTTCTGCCGCGCGATGGCGGCCTGCTGATTTCCGTACACAACAATAGTGAGGGCTACAACATCCAGTCGGAAATCCCCATTTCCGAAGCGCATCATCTGCCCGACCCTTCCGCGCCCAATGATTTTTTCCTCGCCACGGATGTCCGGGATTTCGATGTTCTGCGCGGCTCCGCCTACAATGCCGTGCTGCAAACGCGGCCCGCCACCGAGGACGACGGCTCGCTCTCCCGGCTGTGCGCGTCCCGAGGTGTTCGTTACGTGAACATCGAGTGTTACGCGGGGCGGCTGGAACTTCAGCAGCGGATGCTGGCGTGGCTCGACGGCGCGCTGCCTCTCCGTTTGCCCGTGGCCGGCGGCGTCTCCACCCCATGAATCCGGGCCGCGCGGATGCTGGAGCGAGCCATCCCGGCGCGATACGATGGCTTCATCGGAGGTATTACGACCATGCCTGAATGGCCTCTCGCGGGGAAACGCATCCTGGTGACGGGCGCGGCGAAGCGCATCGGACGCTCGATAGCGCTGCACCTTCATCGGAAGGGAGCGCACGTCCTGATCCATTACGGGAACTCCATCAAGGAGGCGGGGGAGGTGGCCGCCGCCTGCGCCTGGCAGGGGAACCCGGCACCGGTTTACCAGGCGGATCTCTCCAAGGTAAGTGAAATCATGCGCATGTTCTCCGAGATTCGCGAGAGCGGCCACGGTCTGGATGGCCTCGTGAATAACGCGGGCCGCTTTCAGCGCGCCCCGGCGCTCGAGATGACCGAGGCCGATTGGGATTTCATTCACAGCGTGAATCTGAAGGCGGTCTTTTTCTGCAATCAACAGGCGGCGAAATTGATCCTCGAACGCGGCGTCACCGGCCGTATTGTGAACCTCAGCTCTCTCGGCGGCATACGGGCGTGGGGCGACTACGCACATTATTGCGCCTCGAAAGCCGGCGTCATTCACATGACCCGCGCTCTCGCGAAAGCATTCTCGCCCAGCATCACCGTGAATTCCGTCGCGCCCGGTATCGTTCCGTTCGAGGCTCACGATGAGCCGCACATCCTGGCCGGCATCCAGTTGACGCCGTCGGGGCGGGCGGGCACCGGAGAAGACATCGCGGAAACCGTGGAGTATCTGCTGACGCAGAGCGGCATGGTCACCGGGCAAACCATCGCCGTGGATGGCGGCATCAACCTGGTCTAGCGGCGGATTGCCGCGATCCGGCGTCTAATCCTCCACCTCGGCGGCATAGAGCGGGCGCTCCCGTACGCGGCGATCCGGATGAAACGCGTCCGGCGTGTGGCGCAGCCGGGGCGCCGGTTCGAGCGTCACGGTAACGATGTCGAAGCGCACAAACTCCCATGGAATGCGAGCCCTTCTGGCGTAAGACATCGCGGCGCGGACAAGGTTGTGCCGCTTCGCCGCTTCCACGGCCCGTTCCGCGGGAAACAGGCCCTCGTGACTCCGTGTTTTCACTTCCACGATCACCAGCGCGCGTCCATCGCGGGCGATCAGATCGATTTCACGGTACCCATTCGGCGGGCGGTAGTTGCGCGCCACAATGGTGTAGCCGCGCCGTTGCAGGTAGCGCTGCGCCAGGTCTTCACCGTGGTCCCCCAGCAGCTTGGCGGGTGTTGCGCGGCGGGCCGCCAGGCGCCGCCTCAGCGTGTCGCTTAGCCCCAGCAGGGAAACTAGAAGGTGATGCACCGGCGCCTCAAGCCTCTAAGTGCTTCCCGCGGGGCAAAATTCTCACGAATTCCGCGCCCCGGGTTCCTTGATCGCCTCGAGTTCCCAGCGAATCACTTTGCCGCGCACTATGTAGCACAGATAGTATTCCCAGAAGCGCCGGAACCGCGGAAAGGCGTTCACCAGTGCCTCGAACCCCAGATAGCGCCACAATGCAAGCAGCTTGACATACACCCGCCGTTCGCGAAAGCGCACCGGAGAGTAGTAGCCGTAGCCCGCGTTATCCTCGCCGAAGTAGCGCAGCGAATAGCTGTTCAGGTGCCAGCGATGGGTAGGGTCGCAAAAGGAACTGAAATCCGTATAGTGCGGAGTCTCGATCACCACGCGGCCACCCGCGCGCAGCACGCGGTGGAATTCCTCCATCGTGCCGATGACGTCCGCCACGTGCTCAATGACGTGGATGGCGCGCACCTCATCGAAAACGGAATCGCGTACCGGGTATGGAAAGTCGTCCAGATCCGCGACGATGTCCGCGCGGGTATTGCCAAGCCGGTCAATTCCGATCGCACCGGGAGTCTTGTTCGCGCCGCAGCCGGCATCGAGGATGCGCATGCACGCTATCCTACCGCGGCTTCGCGCGTTCGAAATTCATGAGCGGTGTTTGCGTGTTATTTCGACGCGCCCACGGGAATGGCGTCGCCCAGATTCATCGAACCGCCACCCTCGCTCACGTAATTGCGATTCCAGCTCGGGATCTCAACCACTATGTCGCCATTCACTATGGTTTGGCAGCCGAGCCGCGAATTCAGAGCGAGGTCCGCCGCCTGGTCGAGGCGGTCCGCTTCATCGTCTTCCATGTCGCTCGCGTTCGCCATG
>CAZXBZ010000436.1:0-2910 GCA_964639135.1 uncultured Solibacteraceae bacterium
CCCCCGCGCTGAGTTCCACTACCAGCGGAATCAATAGCCGCTGGGCTTCCATCTGGCCGCGCGCGAAACCCTCGAGCACCTTCTCGAAGAGAATTCGCTCGTGCGCGATGTGCTGGTCGATCAGCCACAGCCCGTCTTCATCCACCGCGACGATGAAGCTGTGCTTCAACTGGCCGATGGGCCTCAAGTTGCGCAGCGCCTCCAGGGTCGGCGTTTCGGTGGAGACCAACTGCTGGTAGGCCGCGGCGATATCCGCGTTTTCATTTCCAGTGAGCGGCGCCGCGTTGATACCGGCTCCCGGCGTCTCATCGTTCGGGGCCCGCCCGGAGGCATCGAAGGGCAGCCGCTCGGGAGACGGATATTGCGGCCTGAGCGAGAATTCCCCGAATTGGAGCGGGGGGTGATACGCCGCCCGAGCGGGTGCTCCGCCGAATTGCGGCGCCGCGTGGCGTCCCGCGGGCTGCCCTCCGCTTGCGGCCTCCGGGGAGAAATCGATCCTCGAAGCGAATGCCGCGTCGAGTTGCCGCTGGCTGAACTCGGTATAGGGCAATGCGCTGCCCGGTTGCGCGGAGCTTCCGAGATCGATCGGCGTGCCGGCGCGCATGCCCGCCTCGCCAGGCCCGGCGTCAAGGCCGCTTTGCCGCATCTCCCCCAGCACCCGCGGCGCGGGCGCCGGCGCGGCGGGGCGGTTCGCCATCAGGCACTCTCGAAGCGTATCCTGGACAAAGTCGTGGACGAAGGTCCGGTGGTGAAAACGAACTTCGGTCTTCGCTGGATGCACATTCACGTCCACCTCGTCGGCCGGGCATTCGAGAAACAATGCCGCGAAGGGATAAGCGTCCGAGGGGATCAGGTTGTGATAGGCGCTATTCAGCGCGTGCATCAGAAGCTTGTCGCGGATCAGACGCCCGTTCACGAAGAGATAGATCGCATTGCGATTCGCTTTCTGGATGTGCGGTCCGCTGATGTAGCCTCGCAGCGCGAAGCGCTTAAGCTCCGGCCGCGGCGGCGGATCTCCGGCGTTCCGCTTCCAGGGTGGCGGCGAGGGCGGCGTCACGGAAAGCTCTTTCCAGTTCTCGCCCAGATCCACCAGTTCCTCCAGCGTCTGGCCGCCGAACACCTGGTAGAGCCGCTCGCCCAGGCTGGTTACGGGGCTTACATCCAACAGGGTGCGCCCGCCGTGCCGCAGCTCGAAGGATTTTTCAGGATGGGCCAGGGAATAGTGCGTCAGCAGCGTGCCGATGTGGGCCAGTTCCGTCTGTTCGCTTCGCAGAAATTTCTTTCGCGCCGGAACGTTGTAGAAAAGATCCGACACGGTAATGGATGTTCCCACGGGGGCCGCGACATCCTCGCAGCGGCGCACGCGCCCGCCGTTGATCTCGACGATGGTGCCGGCGTCGCTCTGCTTTTCCCGCGAAATCAGCGTCAGGCGGGAAACGGACGCAATCGAGGGCAGCGCCTCGCCGCGAAAGCCCAGCGTGCGGATGGATGCCAGGTCTTCCGCCTCGCGCAGCTTCGAGGTGGAATGCCGCTCGAACGCGAGCATGGCGTCGTCGCGCCCCATCCCCTGTCCGTTGTCGCTTACCCTCAGCAGGCGTGAGCCGCCGGCCTCGGCTTCCACGCGGATTTCCGTCGCCCCCGCGTCGAGCGCGTTCTCAAGCAGTTCCTTCGCCACGGACGCGGGCCGCTCCACCACCTCGCCCGCCGCGATCTTATTCGCGATGTCGTCCGGAAGAATTCGAATGCGGCCCATTTGCTACTCGTTACCCGTCACTCTTTATCGCGGCGAACCGAAAGCACCATTTATGCGCGGGCACGAGGGGCTCCGCCCCGCGGCCCACGCCCAATTGGATGGCGGGCTTATTGGCGCCGTGGAAGTCACTGCCCCCGGTCTGGCCGAGTTGATGGCGGTGAGCCAGCTCTTCGAGCCGCGTCGAATATTCCGCGGATTGTTCCGAATGCCATACCTCCAGCGCCGTCAGGCCGCGCTCTCGCATCCACTCGCAAAGAGATCCAGCGGCTTCCCAATGCGCGCCCCAGAACCGTATCGGGTGCGCCAGGCTCGTCACGCCGCCCGCTTCCCGCACCTGCCGGATCGCTTCGCTCAGCGGAGGGCAGCGGCGCGCCACATAATCCCCCGCCGCCTCGCCGAAATACGAGCGAAAGGCTTCCTCGATCGAGTTCACATGGCCTCGCTCCATCAGCAGACGCGCCAGATGCACGCGGCCGGCCACCGGGCCGCCGTAGCTCCTTAGTGTTTCTTCGCTGATGCCGAATCCCCGGCTTTCGAGCTTGCCGAGAAGAGCCCGGTTACGCTCCCAGCGCGAATGCAACAGCGTATCCACCCATTTCCGAAACGCCGCCGGCGGCTCGACCTCGGGGAAGTAAGCGAGCACATGCACATCTCCATGAAAGCCCGGCAGCATTTTCTTTGCCTCGGCGTCAAGGCAGGTGGAAAGCTCCACTCCGGGGATCAGGGAGAGCCCCGCGCTCTCCGCCAGGGGGCGGGCCGCGTCCCAGCCGGCAAACGTGTCATGGTCGGTTACCGCGAGCAAGGTTATCCCGGCCAGCACGGCCGCGTCCACTAACTCGCGGTGAGTCGATGAGCCGTCCGAGGCGTTCGTATGGGTATGAAGATCAATCATCCGCGGTTCAATCGGTTTGCCGGGGCTTCTCTCTCAACTGTCTCAAAAATGGTTGCGCAGCTCGGCGAAGCAATCCAATTCGAGTAGCGTTCCCGCGCCGGGTTCCAGAGCCTCTTCCTCTAAATGCCAGTTTCGTTCATGAGGTATGTAGACGGCGTTCATACCCGCGGCGAGAGCCGGGTTGATGTCGGATTTCGGCGAGTTTCCGATCATCCAGGAGTGTTCCGCGCGCGCGCCGCGCCGGGCCAGCAGATCGCGGTAGGCC
>CAZXBZ010000437.1:0-2864 GCA_964639135.1 uncultured Solibacteraceae bacterium
GGCGCATGAAACACCCGTCCAAGCTCATGAAGGTTGGCGATCAGGTGGAGGCCGTCGTGCTGGCCGTCGATACCGGACAGCGGCGCATTTCGCTGGGTATCAAACAATTGGAAGTCGATCCGTGGACCACGGTCGATAGCCGCTACAGCGTGGGCTCCATTGTAGAGGGCCGCGTTCGCAAACTCTCCGATTTCGGCGCCTTCATCGAGATCGAGGAAGGGATTGACGGCCTGGTGCATATCTCCGACCTCTCGTGGACAAAGCGCATCAAGCACCCGTCGGAAGTTGTGAAGAAGGGGCAGGTTCTTCAGGCGGTTATCCTGAACATCGATTCGCACAACCGCCGCCTCTCTCTCGGAGTTAAACAACTCCTGCCGGATGCCTGGGAATCCTTCTTCGCCAGCCACCAGATCGGCGACATCGTGGAAGGAACCGTGGTGCGCGAGGCCAATTTCGGCTATTTCGTCGAAATTCTGCCGAATGTCGAGGGCCTCTGCCACGCATCGGAAGTCCCTTCGCACTACGTGCTGCCGGATGGCTCGCCCGTAATCGCGGTGGGTATGACGCGTCCCTTCAAAGTCATCAAGCTTCAGAAGGAAGACCGCAGGATCGGCCTTAGCATCAAGGCCGTTGAGCCGAAGGAAGAGGCCGGGAACGAACCCGCGGCCGATCCAGCGGATGGCGCGACGGCGACGATTGCGGAATCGATTCAGAACAAATCGCAATAGAGCCGCCGGTGACGGTTCCCAGGCAATCGCCGCTTCGGAGCGTCTGGAGACCAATCCTCGTCTCGCGAAACGTTCAGGATAGAATTCGCCGGCCGGAATACCCGGCTAAACTCATGATAATATGAAGTATATTGCGCTCGATACGGCGGAGTCGCCAAGCGCCCGGTTGGAGACGGTTTCATGACCAAAGCGGATTTGATTGACGAAGTTGCCCAAGTTGTAGAGATGACGCGGAAGGATTCCGAGACCATCGTCGAGACGATCTTTGACAGCGTCGTACGCGCTCTTCATCAGGGCGAGAAGATCGAAATCCGCGGCTTTGGCAGCTTCAGGACGCGGCAGCGCCAGCCCCGGGTGGGCCGAAATCCGAAGACTGGAGCTCGTGTGGACGTCCCCGCCAAGCGAATTCCTTATTTCAAGCCGAGCAAGGAATTGAAAGACCTCGTGAACGACGGCGCGGCCAGTTCTCCAGCCGCGCCGCCGGCCAGCCTTTAGCGGTAAATCGAACGCGATGGATGTCCTCTGGAGCCCCTGGCGATTCCAGTACGTAAGCGCAAAACAGCCCAGGGAGGGATGCGTCTTCTGCCGGATTGGAGCCACCCCCGAGGAGGACGCGGAAAATCTCGTTCTCGGCCGGGCCCGGGAGAACTACCTGGTGCTCAACCGCTACCCGTATTCCACCGGCCACCTGATGGTGGTGCCTTACTCCCATGTGCCCGATCTCGCGGGACTTTCACCATCCGCAATGTGCGAGATGGCCCTGCTCGCCCGACGGGCGGAAGGCATCCTTCGGGAGGTATATCATCCGGAGGGCCTGAACATTGGCTGGAATCTTGGCGAATGCGCTGGCGCGGGAGTCGCCGGACACCTCCATCTGCACATCGTCCCGCGCTGGTTCGGCGATTCGAATTTCATGACAACCATTGGCGAAACGCGTGTAATGCCCGAGGCCCTCGCCGATACGCATCGCCGCCTGACGCCTCATTTTGCCGGGCTGGCGGATTTCGAGAGCGCCTGAGCCCGGCCGCGCGGTCAATAAGGCGCTTTTCCGGAGCCGCGGCTTCCGGTAGACTGGATCCATGAAAATCAGCCGCCGTGACGCCCTGGGAATGGCTGTCGCGCCCATCCTGGCCCCCGCCTCCTTCGCCGCCCCGTCATCGGATTCCAACAAAACCGCCTCGGTCCCTAAAGGGATGTGGCCCGCGATGCTTACCCCGTTCAAGCAGGATCAATCGGTGGATTGGTATGCGCTTGACGCCCTCACCGATTGGTATCTCAAGGCGGGCGCCGACGGTATGTTCGCCTGCGCGGCGTCGGGCGAGGTCTGGTCTCTTAGCGAGGACGAACGCCTGAAGGTCACCGAACGCGTCGTCAAGCGATCCGGCAAGGTTCCCGTGGTGTCCGCGGGGCTGCCCGGCCGGGATATCCGGACGGTGGCTCCCTATGTGAAGCGTCTGATGGATACCGGAGCGCGCGCGGCCATTCTCATGACGAACCAGATTGCGGAGAAGGAGGAGCCCGATGCGCTCTGGCAAGAGCGTGTCGAGGCGATTCTCGCGGCTACTGGCAATACCCCGTTCGGCGCCTATGAAATCCCGTCTCCATACAAACGGCTGCTCACGCCCAGGATGATGGGCTGGGCGGCGCAAACCGGGCGTTTTGTGTTCCTGAAGGATACATCCCTCGAGACCGGTGCCATCGCCGCCAAGTGCGCCGCGGTTGCGGGCACTCCCTTCCGGCTCTTCAACGCTCACGTGCCGATTCTGGTGGATGCCATCCGGCACGGCGCGGCCGGCTTTTGCGGTATCGCCGGCAATGCCTACCCGGATATCGTCGCCTACGCCACGCACCACGCCCTTGATGGCGAAAAAGCCGCCAGGGCGCAGGAATTTCTGACACGCAACGAAAAGCGTATCGGGATGGCCTACCCCCTCACGGCGAAAATCCTGGCGCGTATGGCCGGGGTCCCCATTGAGCCCGTCTGCCGCAAGAAAAGCCGTACGCTGAATGACGAACAAATGGATCTCCTCAAGGGCGTACACCGCGAGGCCGTGGCACTGATGAGCTAAGTCTCTCCGGCCAGCCGCGATTCCGCTTGCCCGGCGCGCCCGTTCGCGCGGGAGGGCCGCTTCTTCC
>CAZXBZ010000438.1:0-2852 GCA_964639135.1 uncultured Solibacteraceae bacterium
CCCGCGGGCGGCAGCGTAGAGAAAGGAATCCCCTCCGAGGGATCTTGCGAGAGGGAACGAAGGTCGAGGTCGATGCGCTCCGCGGATTCCCAATGAATGGGAACCGGGCCGGAATCGAAACGCGCCAGATAGGCAACGTCGCGGTATTCGTCGAGCGGGGGAGTTTTCGACGCATAGCGCAGCTTGGCGAAGCCCAGCAGCGCCGGCACGTAATGCACGGGGGCGCGGGATGTGGAAGGAACGAAATACTCCGTAATTCCCGCGGGCAGCGCGGGGCGCGCGGCGGCGGTTGCGTCCGCGAGGGGAATGTCCGTGCCTGCCCGCGCGGCCGCCGCGGCGGCGAGAGGCGGGGGTGGCGTTGGAGCCGCGGCGCTCGGGGATTGCGCTGCCCGCGACGCCTTATAGGGCGTCATCAGTTGCGAGATCTGGGTACGGGTCAGCGGCCCCCGCAGATAGCTGAGCGCCCACCGGGTTTCAAAAATGGTTGGGGCGTGGGCGTTGACGTTGTGCAGAAGGAAGATGCGTTTGCCCAGGGCGGAGATCGTCCGATCCATCTGTTTGGCGTCAAACGATCCGCCGCCGGAGACGGACGCGCCCTGTAAGCCTTCCATGACGCGCTTCTTGTCGTTTTCCGTCTGAAGGCGGCCGAGGAACCAGGTGCCGCAGTTTGATAGGCCTTTGTAATCCAGATCCACCGGATTCTGGGTTGCAAGCACGATACCCAGTCCGGAGGCGCGCGCCTGCTTCAAAAGCGTGAGCAGCGGACCCTTGCTCGGAGGGTTGGCCACGGGCGGGAAATATCCGAAGATCTCGTCCATGTAGAGGATGGCGCGCAGGCTGGTGGTGCCGGCCTGGCGGCGCATCCAGGCCACGGTCTGGTTGAGCAGCATGGAGACGAAGAACATGCGTTCGGTATCGCTCAAGTGAGCGATCGAAAATATCGCGATGCGCGGTTTGCCCGAGGGCGTGTAGAGGAAGCGGGAGATTTCGAGCGGTTCGCCTTCCATCCAGAGTTCGAAGCCGGGTGACGCGATGAGGTTGTTCAGTGCCATCGCTAACTGGAAGCGGTCTTTTTCGGGATAGAAGGTGTCCACGTCCATGACGCCGAAGCGTGTGATCGGAGGCTTCTGGATCTGCAAAATCAGCGCGGGCAGGTCCAGGTCACGGCCTTCGCGCCAGGCGGCGTTCAGAAGGGAAGAGAGCAGAATATGCTCCCGGTTCAGCACCGGATCCGCCGTAATTTTCAGCAGGCCGAGGAGGGAGGTGACGGTGGAAGCGATTTGCTCCGCGAGGGCTTCACGGTCTTCGGCGATGGCGGGGCCGGGAGCGTCGAACGAGCGCAGGACGGAAACGGGGAGCCCGGCCGTGCCGCCTGGTGTATAGACCGCAAAATCCGCGGAATCCCGCAGGCGCTGGATGCGGTCGCCATCCTGGCCCCAGCGGGCCAGTCCGGTTTTCCAGAGTTCCGCCTGCCGCGCGGCGAAGTCGTCGGGGCTAAGACCCTTCGTGGCGGCTTCCTCTTCATTGATCCAGGGACGAAACTCGCTGGCGGTCAGATTGGGGAAGGTGAGGAGCAGATTGGCCAAATCGCCTTTGGGATCAATCACCAGGGCGGGAATGCCGTCGATCGTGGCTTCTTCGATCAGTCCCACGCAGAGACCGGTCTTGCCGCTCCCGGTCATTCCCACGCACACCGCGTGCGTGAGGAGGTCTTTCGAATCGTACATCAGAGGCTCGGTTGCGCCTGTTTTGGTCTCGATGTCGTACTCACGGCCGAGATAGAACTGTCCTAGCGTCTCGAAATTTGTCATGGTGATACCCCGACTATTGTAATCGCGGGGGGTGCCGGCGGGCTGGCGATGGGATGGCGGGCCGTCCGCGCGGTAGCCTTGTGGTGCTGAAACATGTTGTAATACCGAAGAAAGGGGGCGCGTTTGCGCCCTTTTTTGTGTAACGCGGGCCGGACAGGGCTGACCCATGCCGGCGCTGGTTCTCGCATAGGTCAATGAAATGCCTCTATTTCGCTTTTTTTTATCCGTATTACTGGCGATTTTTCTCACCGCTCCGTGGGCGGCCGCGCAAATGAGCGGCCCTTACGCAATGCGCTTTGGCTCCCAGGGCGCGGAGCAAACGCGTGACATGTGCGTGGATGCCACGGGCAGCTACATCATGGCATTTACGTTCGAGAACTCTGTCACGTTTGCCGGCGGCGCAAATCCGCCGCTGACGCTGGCGTCGAATGGCATGAGGGATACCGGGCTTGTCCGGTATGATTTTCTCGGCAACATCCAATGGGCGTTGAGTTGGGGTAACGCCTCGGCCGATGAATACCCGGTTGCCATTGCCTGCGCGGCGGACCGCGCCACGTATGTGGCCGGGCGGTTCACGGGAACTTTCGACGCGAATCCGCGGTTTGGCGAAAGCTTGCTGACGAGCAACGGCGAGGGCGACGTCTATCTGATCAAGTTCGACGCCTCCGGTAATTTTGCCTGGGCGCGGAGTTTCGGCGGCACGATGGATGACGACGCGGCGGCGCTGACGCTGGATGGAGACGGGAACCCGCTGCTGACGATGCTCTACCAGAACACGCTCGACGCGAATCCGGATCCGGATAAATTGGCGTTTCATCAGTCGCGGGGCGGCAAGGATATCCTGTTCATCAAGCTCACTCCAGCGGGCGACTACATCTACTCCCGTTCGATTGGAGGCGCACTGGACGACGGAGTGGACGGCATCTCCACGGTGTTCGACGCCGCCGGGAACCTGGTGATCGCCGGAACCTTCCAGGGCACAATCAATGTGGACCCCCGCGGGGCGCCGGCTGAATTCATCAGTGAGGGCCCGGCCGATGT
>CAZXBZ010000439.1:0-2844 GCA_964639135.1 uncultured Solibacteraceae bacterium
GGGCGAGCGCAATGATACGGATCTGCTGGTATTGAAGGGTCTCTCGGAGGGCGACGTCGTGGCACTCGAGGACCCAACGGAAGCGATGAAGCGCGCGCGTAAGTTCTAAAAAGCCTTTGTATCCAAAGTCCAGCCGCGGCGCCTGTTATGAGCGCTTCGAGTAAGAGTAAGGACGGCAACGATGAAGCGAATTTTGATTCAGGCAGGCATTGCGCTGCTGCTGGTACTGGGCCTCGTCTACGGGGGCTTCAAGGTGTATCAGCAGCTTCCCCAGGACAAGGACACGCTGGCGCTGACGACCGTGCGGCAGGGCGATTTCGTGGTGCGCGCTTTCACTCGCGGGGAACTTCGCGCGGTGCGCAGTGCCACGCTCACGGCGCCGAACCTGTTCGGGCAGACTCAGATTACCTTTCTGGCGCCGCTTGGCGCATTTGCCGGGGAGAAGAATCTGGTTGCGGCTTACGACGATACGGCGGTATTGAGCCGGGTGGTGGAGAGCCAGATCGAACTCGACAAGATCCAGCAGCAGCTTCTGAAAGCCCGGGCCGATCTGCAACTCGCCGCGAACAAGGACGAAGTGGATCTGCTCGAGGCGCGCTATAACGTGCGAAGCGCCGAATTGCAGATGAAGCGCAACGAGCTGATTTCCACCATTGACGCCCGCAAGAACGAGCTGACCCTTGAAGAGGCGAAGCGCCGCCTCGAGCGCCTGCAGAGCGATGTGCAGAGCAAGCGCGAACAGGCCGAGGCGCAGATTCGCGTGCTGGGTGAGCAGCGGAGGAAAGCCCTGATCTCTCTGAATCGCGACAAGGCCCGGGTGCTCGAAGCGAAGAGCCTGGCGCCGATTAGCGGCCTGGTGGCGGTGAAACAGAATTTGAGCGCGGGCGGCCGGTTCGGAGCTGAAGTGCCGGATCTGCGGGAAGGCGACGAGATTTTTCCCGGTTCGCCCGTGGTGGAGGTGCTCGACCTTAGCGAACTGGAAATCATCGCGAAGGTGAGCGAGGTGGATCGCGCCAACCTGCGGGAAGGGCAGAATGTGAAGATCCGCCTGGATGCGCTGCCGCGGGATGTGTTCAATGGCACCATCAAGAATCTGAGCGCGACGGCAAGCTCCAACGTCATGTCCGGCGACCCGGCGAAAAAGTTCGACGTTCTTTTCAGTATCGATATGCATGCGCTGCTGAAAGCCGCGGGAGCGACTCCCGAGGAGATTCGGCAGATTGAAGACACCGCCCGGCGCAACCGCGAAAGATCGGCCAGCCGGCACGAAGCCGCTGGCGGCGGAGGGCGTGGCGGGAATCGGGGCGCGATGGGTGGCGCTGGCGCGGCAATGGGTGGTGCTGGAGCGGCGATGGCCGGGAACGGGCAATCCGGCAATGGCGGGGGATTCGGCGGAGGCCAGGCGGGCGCTAACGGCGAGAGCGGCGGCGGGACGGAAGGCGGCTCCGAGCGAGCCCGGTCTTTCCGGCGGCAGGGCGCTTCAAGTGGCCAGGGCGGCGCGGGCGGCGGCTTCGCGAATATGTCCGCCGAAGACCGCCAGAAGATGCAGGCGGCCATGCAGAAAGCCTTGAACGGGCGTAATATCCAGGATCTTTCCCAGGAAGAGCGCCAGAAGATTTTCGCGGAAGTGCGGGGGCAGGCGCCGGGCGCCGGCGGGAACCGCCGGGGTCAGAACGACGCCAATAGCGACGCGGCGCTTGAGGCCGGCCCCACTAAGAATTCCTACGGGTTCACCATTGAAGAGTTAAAGGCGGCCGTGCCTCCCTTGCCTCCGGGTAAGGGATCCGGCATCGAGCTTCTGCTGCGGCCCGGCTTGCTGGCGGATGTGGAGATTCTGGTGGATGAAGTCAAGGACGCCATCACCATCCCGATGCAGGCCGTATTCGATCGGGAAGGAAAGACCATTGTGTTTGTGAAGACTCATTCCGGTTTTGAAGCGCGCGAAGTGACGCCCGCGAGGCGCACGGAAAGCACGATGGTGGTTGCGACGGGGTTGAAGCCCGGCGAGGTGCTGGCGCTTTCCGACCCCTTCGCGGCGAAGAAGGCACCGAGCGCGCCCGAACAGAAACAATCCGCGCCAGCCAGCCTGCCCGGAGGTGCCCGCTAGTGTTTGGCAGCCTAATCCCCGATTTACAAATGGGGCTCGCAAGCCTCTTCGTGCATAAACTCAGAACCATGCTGACGATGCTCGGCATGATCTTCGGCGTGGGCGCGGTGGTGGCGATGCTCTCGATCACGGAGGGCGCCCAGGCGGAGATGCTCCGCTATATCGACATGCTGGGCGTGAACAACATCATCATCGAGGCCAAGGAAGCGGTGGACCGCGATGAATTGCAAGCCCGGCGGATGACCTCCCCCGGGCTTAGTTTCCGGGATTTTCGCGCGATCCAGGAGAACGTGAGCGGGATCGACGAATTAACCCCGCGCAAGCGCTTCAAGCCGACTTCAACGTACCCGAAGACGCAGGAGGAGATTCCGCAACTGATCGGCGTGCTGCCGAACTTCGCGGAGATCAACAGCCTGCGCATCATTTCCGGACGTTTCTTTACCGAAAGCGAGAATGTCGCGTCGGCCCCGGTCTGCGTTTTGGGGGAAGCCGCCAAAGTGAACCTGCTCGGCTATGACGATGCCGTGGGGAAATGGGTCAAGGTGAACAGCCAATGGCTGCAGGTGATCGGCGTGCTCAATCAGCAGGCCACGGCCGACGTGGAAGGTCTGGAAGCGAGCAACCGCAACAACATGATTATCGCGCCGCTGAATACGGTGCTTCGGCGATTCGAGGATAACAATAGCTATTTGAAAGACGAGATCGACGGTATCTATATCCGGGTGAAGGATAAGGTG
>CAZXBZ010000440.1:0-2837 GCA_964639135.1 uncultured Solibacteraceae bacterium
GAACGGGCCGTTGATGATGGTTACATCCTGAATCAGTTCGGGGCTGATGGCCTTCAGCGCGCCCAGGTAGCCCTGCCCGTGGCCCTGCGTTCCCTGGTTCTGCTGCACGTTGTCGAGCAGCACCTTCAGCCCGCCGTTGACGCCGCCGTGATCGAGGTTGAACCCGAAGCGTCGGATCTCGAGCGACTTGCCGCCCCCTTCGTGCTGCCCGGCATTGATGCCCGCGTTGAGCTGCTGAAACACCTGGTCGTCGCGGCTGAACAGCGTGCGGCTGAAGACTTCCGCGTTGCGGAGATCAATTTCGGGTTCGAGGACCTTCGCGGTAATCACAATGCTCTGTGCCTTCGCCTCCACCGAGCCGAATTGCAACGGGCAGGAGAGGTTCTGCCCCGCGATGAGAACGAATTCCCGCGAGACCGCGACGAAGCCCGGCGCGGAGGCGGCAACACGGTAATCCCCCGGCGCGACGCGCGTGAATGCGTATTCGCCCCGCGCGTCCGTGCCCGCTTCCGCGACGAGCGCGCCCGCCGTGTGAAACAGACGCACGGTAGCGCCGGGAACGGCTTTCCCCTGGGGATCCGTGAGGGTTCCGAAGACCCCGGTCTGAGCAGAAAGAAGGCCCGAAAATAGGAAGGCGGTCAGGAGGATTACGCGAGTGCGGTGGAAGGCGTTCAAGATGAGACCTCACGGGATGAGAGGCTTCGATAAATCCGAGAGAAGTGAAAGCGTAGCATGAATTTAAGAATTGTAGCACGATCTGGATAAATGTATTCCATCATGGCGGAATCCCGCGTTATTTCCGGCGCCGATGGAACGCGCTTTCCGCCACGAGCCGCCGTGGCGCATGCACGGTTTCAGGAGGAAGGGGTGGAGCGGGATTGCACCGCGCGGAAGTCCGATGGAGCGCAGCCGAAGCGGCGCCGAAACACGGTGGCGAAGTATTGGCTGGAGGAAAAGCCGCAATCCTGGGCTACGCCGGTAACGGACGGAGCGGAGGCGGAGCGCAGCAGCTTCGCGGCATGGGAGAGGCGGCAATCGTTGAGATACCGCAGCGGCGTGAAGTTGGTGATCTGCTTGACCAGGTGGATGAAGCGGGTGACGCCCAGCCCGCAGGATTGGGCCATTTCTTCCACGGTCCATTCAAGCGAGAGGTGTTCCGGATGATCGCGCAGATCGGCCAGGAAGAGTTCGACGGTGCGCTCGGTGCTGGTCAAGGATTTATTGAGCGCGGGCCGGTGTTTGCGGAAAAGCGTGAGGAGCAGCAGGAGCAGTTCGTTGATGTGAACGCCAAGTTCCGAGATGGGGCTGTGCGGGGAACTGGTTTGGACGGCGTTCGAAATTTTCTGGAAGCAGCGCCTTAGGTCACCGGAAGCCGTCCACACGGGCTGTTCCGTCTGGCGCAGAGCGGTTTCGAGTTCCTTCAGATCGGCCTGGCTGAGCATGCACCAGGAGGGCCACTTCCAATCCTGATTGGGTCGGCGAACGCCGACATCGAGAATGAGCCAGTGGAGCTTACCGGGTCCGATGCGCGGGTTGCCGACGCGATGCGTCTGCCAAGGGCGTGTGATGGCGAGCGACCCGGGGCTGAGTGTAATTTCGCGGCCATCGACGGCGAAGGCGACGCGGCCGCTTTCCAGGAACGTGATTTCGATGCCCTCGTTCCGGTGCCAGGGCAATCCCCAGCTTTGCGCCCCGGCGGCGTCCCAATGGCCCACGGTCTTTACTCCTGGGAGAGAGCGCGGCGGCAGCTTGCAGCCTGGATAGTGTCCGTGGACAAGCGCGCGGAGTTCGACTTCGCTGCGTTCCACCGCTTCCACGAGCGGCCGGCATACATCCGCTTGAAACACTCCGGCGGGGGTGCTGTAGATCGGAACCAGTTCCCGCACGAACGCCTCCATGTTCAAATTTTTTCAGTTGGAAGGAAGTGGATGCGGACAGTATACCACTCACATAAAATTTTTCCAGAGGGAAATTGACGGTGCGCGGCGGACGCGAAACGCCGGAATGCCGCCGGGATAGACTGGAAGCCGATTGCTTGTATGTTCTTCCGCCCAAGAACTGAGGAAGGAGATTCCAGGTCAACGCCCCGGCCTTCAGGATGATTCCTCGATGGGGAAATGCTGGAGCGGAGAAGTGGAGGGTGCGTCCGTTGCGGGTTTGTCCCGGGGGCGCACCCTCCGATCCATCATTGCCGTTGGATGTACGGCGTCAGAACTCCAGCCGGAGCCCGGCTAGTGCCCAGCATTGAGGATTCCGGAAGCCGCTTTCATAAAACTGACGGTTCAGGATATTTTCCACCTTGCCGTACAAGCTCAGCGAGGCGCTTTCCCACTCCGCGAGGCGATAACTCGCCACGCCATTGAGCTGTAGCGGACCCTCGAAGCGAAAGACGCGGCTGGTGGTGTCGGTAAAGATGGGGATGGGGTAAGAGCTTGCATAGCTCAGATCCGCCGTGAATGTAAGCCGGGAGCCCGCGGCTTGCGTCCAGAGGAGTGTCACCATGTGCGGAGAGACGCGCAGGGAAGAGAGCGAGGTTGAACCGGCAACGGGAGGCGTACGTTCGTCGGCGTTCTGATAGGTATAGCTCGCCTCGATCGAAGTGGAGCGGTGCGGGCGCAGGCGCGCGCTCAGTTCCACGCCGCGGGCAAGCCCTCCCTTGCCGTTGATATAACCGCCGAAACGTCCGTAGGGGTCGTCGGACGGAATTAGGCCGCTGAAATCGAAGTTGATATTGTCCTGAATCCGGGTGTAGAAAACGCTCGCACTCAGTTGCAGCCGGTCGCCCGCGAGCCACTGGTCGATGCCGGCGTCGAGTGAGATCGCGCGTTCGGGGCGCA
>CAZXBZ010000441.1:0-2830 GCA_964639135.1 uncultured Solibacteraceae bacterium
ACCTCAGCCCCGTGCAGGTAGTCGGCCGTAAGACCGACACCGTCTGGAGCGGCACGCGGCACGGCAATTACTGGAGCGAATACGAGGGCTACGATCTCGACGAGGACGGCGCCGGGGACGTGCCCTTCAAGATTCAGAATGTCTTCCAATACCTTGAAGGCCAGTATCCGCGCATACGCATTTATCTCTTCAGCCCGGCCTCGCAGGCACTCGCCGCGGCGGAAAAGGCCTTCCCGGTTTTCGAAGGCTCCCGGGAGTTCGACCAACAGCCCCTGATGAAACCGGTGGAACTCACGATTCCGTCCCCGGAGAAGCAGCCGTCCGCGGCCTTCCCGCCACTAATGTTTTCCGCCGCGATGCTGCTGGCGCCCGCCGTGGCGTACCTGAAAGGAAAGAGGCCATGATCGCCGTGGAGGCGCGGAACCTCTCCAAACAGTTCGGGCAATTCCGGGCCCTCGATAACGTATCGTTCACCGTGAAACCGGGCGAGGCCTTCGCTCTTCTCGGGCCGAACGGAAGCGGCAAGACCACGACTCTCAAATCGATTGCCGGGCTGCTCCCCCCGACATCGGGCCAGGTTCTGGTCGGCGGCCTGGACGTCTGGCGCGAACCGCGGAAAGCCAAGACCCGCTTCAGCTACCTGCCGCAGCGCGTGGCGTTTCCGGAGAATCTGACGGCGCGTGAAGTGCTCGAATTCCATTGCCGCCTGCGCCGCGTGCCGGCCAGCCGCGTGGATGGCGCTCTTGCGCGGGCCGGGCTCGATGGCGACGCCATCGGACCGAAGGCCGTCGGCACGTTCTCGGGAGGCATGACGCAGCGGCTGGGCATCGCCGCGGCGCTGCTGGCCGATGCGCCGATTCTGATCTTCGATGAGCCAACCGCCAGCCTGGACCCGGACGGCGCGAACCAACTGCTCGACACAATGATCGAACTGAAGAACTCCGGCGTAACGGTTCTGTTCTCCTCGCATATTCTTTCCGACGTCGAGGCGGTCGCGGACCGCGCGGCGCTTCTCGTGAACGGCAAGCTGGTGACAATCGAGAGGCCGGACGGCCTGGAGCGTCTGCTCCGGCGCACAACCCCTCCGCGAGTGGTCATCGACGCTCTGGGGGACCAAAGTCTTCAAACGGCGGTGCATCTGTGAGATTTCTGGCCACACTCCTGCTGCTGGCGCTTGCCGCTTGCCAAAGCGGCCCGCCGCGCCCGGTGGATATCGAATCCTGGGATACGTGCGCTCGCTGCCGCATGGCGATTTCGCAGAAACGGTATGCCGCGGAAATCGTGGCCGCGGATGGCGGCGCCGCCAAGTTCGACGACATTGTCTGCATGCTGCGGTACGCCGCCGACCACCATCTCAAACCGGAAGAACAAGCTGTATTTGTGATGGATTATGAGACGGAACAGTGGCTTGACGCGGACAAGGCGGTTTTCGTCCAATCGGACGAGATCCCGAGCCCCATGGCCGGAGGCATTGCGGCCGCGAGAGAACGCGCGCGGGCTGAATCGCTGGCGAGCGCCGTGCGAGGACGCATCCTGACCCTCGAGGAGCTATGGACTTCCAAATAGTACGAGCGATCGCCGGGCAGGAATTCCGCGTCCACATCCGAAGCAAGTGGACGGTTCTGTTTGGCGGGATCTTCGCCCTACTCGCCCTGGGCATCGCCTACTTCGGGATGATTACCTCCGGGCTTGTGGGCTTCCAGAACTTTACGCGCACGTCGGCCAGCCTCCTGAATCTTGTCATCTACATCGTGCCCTTGATGTCGCTCACCATGGGCGCGCTCAGCTTCACGCCGGATTCCGGCGCGGCGGAACTGCTGTTCTCGCAGCCCATCGAGCGCCGCGAGATTCTGCTCGGAAAAGTGCTTGGTCTTTTCGCTTCCGTCACGGCCGCCACCTGCTTCGGATTCGGCGCGGCCGGGATTGTTATCTCTCTCGGAGGAGAAGGCGGCGGCATGGTGGGCTACGTCGCGCTTATTACGTTAACGCTGCTGCTCGCGCTGGATTTTCTCTCGCTGGGAACCCTGGTCGCGATTCTGGCCAAGAAGCGCACTCACGCATTTGGCTACGCGCTGGCGGCGTGGTTCTTCTTCATCCTGTTCTATGATCTGCTGGTGATGGGCGGAGCCTTCCTGCTCAAGGAACGCAGCGCGAATCTGTTAATTTTCACTTCACTCTTCGGAAATCCAGCCAGCATGGTGAGGGTCGCCGTTCTGATCGCGCTCGGCGGCACGACGATTTTCGGCGCGGCCGGCGCGCTGCTGCTCAAATTCGTCGGAGGCATGCTGACAGGCATTGCCCTGCTCGTCCTGAGCCTCATCGCATGGGCCGCGGTTCCTCTCTTCGCGGCCGCAAGGCTGCTCGAAAAGCAGGATATTTAAGCGGCTCCCTCGCCGTCCGTCCAACTACGAAGCGAGCAGCCATTCGAGGGCGCGCCGCTGCGTCTTGTGTGAAAAGCGGTTGATATCCTCCGGCGTTTCGAAGGTCAGGGCTTCCGGGCCGCCGGTAATCTCGTACACCCGCCTGGCCGCGCGAACCTCGCGCTCCACATCGTCCACGCGCACATAGCGGTCGAGTTTCGGCGCGACCACCAGCATCGGTTTTGGTGCGGCGAGCGCCATCACTTCGTCGAAATCGAAGGGAACGCGTTCTTCGTGCCCGATGAAATAGCCGAGGCGCGGCAGCAGGCCGTGCAAGTGGGAATAATGCCGGAGACCCTCGGTGCCCCTTGCCGCCGTGTTCAGGCGCAGCGCGTCCGCCCCGCAAACCGAGACGACGCCCTTCACCCGCTCTTCAAACGCCGCGGTAAACAGCCCCACCTTCCCGCCCA
>CAZXBZ010000442.1:0-2823 GCA_964639135.1 uncultured Solibacteraceae bacterium
AAACATTACATTGGGCGCGGCACCGTTTCCCAGACTGGAATCATCCATCCACTAGAATCCATCTGTTTGGGAGAGTTCCTGTTTGCCCCCTGAAATTGTTGCTTCGCGCGACCCACAAGATATCAACTGGGTCACTACCCTCGTGCTTGCATTTCTCCACATTGGAGCCTTGGCGGCACTGTTTTTCTTTAGCTGGAAGGCCCTGCTGGTTGCCCTGGCGCTTCACTGGATGTGCATCGGCTGGGGGATCGGAATGGGCTATCACCGGCTGCTTACGCACCGCTCGTACAAGGTGCCGCGTTTGATCGAGTATTTCTTCGCGGTGCTGGGCGCCATGACGCTCGAAGGCGGGCCGATCTTCTGGGTGGCTACCCACCGGTTGCACCACCAGTATTCCGATAAAGACGGCGATCCGCATTCGCCGAACGACGGAGCGTGGTGGGCGCACGTGGGCTGGATCCTGCTCGGCGAGGCGGGCCACAACGACACGCGGCGCATGTCGCGCTATGCGCCGGATCTCGGGCGGGACCCGTTCTATCGCTGGTTGAATACCTACCACTATGTGCCCGTGGCCGTGCTTGGCGTGGTGTTGTTCCTCGCCGGAGGGCTGCCGATGTTCCTGTGGGCGCTGTGCTTCCGGATGGTGTTTGGGCTGCACGCGACGTGGCTCGTCAATTCCGCGACTCACATGATCGGCTCCCGGCGCTTCGAGACGAAGGATCTTTCAACAAACAGTTGGTGGGTAGCCCTTCTAACCTTCGGCGAAGGCTGGCACAACAACCACCATGCCCATCCAACGTCGGCCCGGCACGGGCTGGTGTGGTGGGAAGTGGACCTGACCTGGCTGCAGATCAAGTTTCTTGAAAGGCTGGGGATCGCCAGAATGGTGCGGGAGGCTCGGGCGACGGACGCCATTCCCGGTACCCGGCTCGCGGCATAACGGGCTGGCGGCATCGGGCAATCAGGCGGCCCCTCCGGGGAAACCCTGGGAGGGGCCGTTATTCTTTGCCGCCGCTGGAACCCAACTCAGAGTCCGGTGCCGGGTGCCACCGGGCGTGGCTGACGCCGCACCGGGGCCGCCGGCGGGTTCTTGGCCGGGTGCTTTTCGCCGCGGTGGCAGGTATAGCAGGTGACCTCGGTTTCTCCATTGAAGTAGCTCTTGGCGATTCCATCGGTCATGGTCTTCATGAACCGGGCCGTTTCCTTATGCTTCACCTGGTCGCTATCCCACTCGTCCCTGACGTGGCAGAACGTGCATTCAACGCCGAGAGAGCTCTTCCAGTTCTTCATGACCGCTTCCAGACGATTGGCTGGAAGGCCGGTGAAGACCTTGATGTTCTTGTAGGCTTGCTCCGCCGGACGGGTATCGGAGGATTCCACCCAGGGACTCTTCGGAGGCGCTCCGGCGGGGGCGGCATCCTGCGAATGCAGCGGACCGGGAGCCACAAAGAGGGTGAAAGCCGCGCCGAGCGCGCAGGCGGAAAGAAACGGAAGAGCTTTTGTCATCGGAATGAATCCCAATTTCCCAGAGATTTCCGCGTCGCGGTCTGCCGGCCGCCGTCGGATATGTGTTGGATTATATCGCGCGCGGGAATGCGGCGGGCCAAACAGATCCGTGCCGCTGCCTCAACGGCCGCTTGGAGAATTGCTGGGAGGCCCGCTTCGCCGCCGAATCACGACTTCCATGCCGCGCACCCCTCCGCGAAGGGATAGCGCGCGTTAGAGCACCAGGCGCGAATCCCCGGTGCGCCGGGTGATGCGCTGGCGGTCGAGGAATTCGAGCAGCGGGATCGCGTACTTGCGCGAGACTCCCGTCCACTCCTTGAATTCGGCGACGGTAAATTGCCGCCCGCGGCGTTCCCGCAGAAGCCCGACGGCCTCGGCGATATTTTGTTTGTGAAACACCAGGGTCTGGCCGACCTTGACCAGGCGTCCTTCGCGAATGAGGTTTTGAAGAATCGTGAGCGCGGTCTTCGAATCGATGCCGCTTTCGCGAAGAGCGTCGGCCACCGCCGGCGCCCGCAATCCGGCGGCTAAAAAGAGATTCTCGAGTTTCCGGGAGGCCTGGACTTCGGCCTCCGAGAGCGTGGGCCGGTGGACGCTGAGGCGCACGGTGTCGCCGTCGCGCTGGAATCGCGAATCCTGTTCGATGAACCAATCGAAGGCCGTGCCGGGCCAGGGAGCCCCGAGGGCGGCACGCAACTGCTCCTTGCCCATGCCGGGCAGCATCGGGCTGCTGGCATGGAACGCCGCCAGGATACCTTGGAGGCGCGCGGCCAGGGCTTCGGATTGCTCCGCCGCGAGCAGCCAATCACCTTGAGGGCCGGCCACGCGCAGGCCGCTCCGCTCCACCAGTGAACGGAGATCCGGCTCCGGAAGGCCGAGCCGGGGAATGAGGCTCGCCAGGGCGCACCCCGCTTCGGATTCCTTGACCGCCAGGATGAGAGCATTGGCGGGATTACCAGCCGCCAGGATACGGAGCTTCTCGTCTTCCGGCTGGTTCCGCCGGAGCCGCGGCGGCTGATTGTCGAGGATGATGCCGCCTCCGATGGTTTCGAGCGGGGAGAATCGCCGCAGGATGAAGTGATCGCCCGGAAGCGCGGCCAGCGGCGCCTCCGTGTACACTCGCGCGAAGACCCGGCTTCCCGGCGCGGCGCGGCCCGCCCGGCCGTGGAAGCGCATCTTCGCCACCGTCGCGCTGGTAGCCATGTGGAAGTGGACGGGGTGGAGAGGCGGTAACTCCGGAGCGGAGGGCAGAAGCTCCAGTTGCACGTCGAATTCGCGGGTGAGGCGGTAGGCACCCGGTTCCACCACGGTATCTCC
>CAZXBZ010000443.1:0-2812 GCA_964639135.1 uncultured Solibacteraceae bacterium
AAAATCCGTTTTCCGGCAACGGGAGTGTGGGTTCAAGTCCCACCCCGGGCACCATCCACTCCATCACTTACACGGGAATCCTCAAGAGCCACGGAACCGCGCTGGGCCGTTCTGTGTGCCTGTAGTGTGCCGCATACCGGCCGCGTCAGCGGCCCACAGTAGCGCCGCTGACGCGGCGCATGCATTCGGCTTAAACGAACCCAGGCGTGTAAAACGCCTGGCTAATCCCTACCCGCCGCTGACGCGACGTGTTATCGCGGGCTCCCGTGCCGCGGACTCCCGTGGCTGAAGCATCGGGAGGACGAGCGATGGCGTTGTTCCGATTCACCGTGCCCGAGGTAACGCCGCTCGCCACCACAATGGCGGCCGCACTTCCATTGTGTCTCCCGCTGCGATACGATCCCGGCAGGAGTACTATTTTGCTACCCATCGAAACGGTGGCCGATAAGCTTGGATTAGCCAGCTCCTACCTGGAGCATTACGGCGAATACACGGCCAAAGTACGCCTGGAGCTGCTCAACGAGGCGCCTCCCAAAGGCAAGCTGATTCTCATGACGGCGGTGACGCCCACCAGCCACGGCGAAGGAAAAACGGTTGTCTCCATCGCCCTCACGCAGGGTTTGCAGAAGCTCGGGAAAAACGCCGCGGTCACGCTACGCGAACCGTCGCTCGGCCCGGTCTTCGGTCTGAAGGGCGGCGCCACCGGCGGCGGGCTCTCCCAGGTTATCCCCAGTGAAAGGATCAATCTGCATTTCAATGGCGATTTTCACGCCATTACTTCGGCGCACAATTTGCTGGCCGCGATGATCGATTCCCACCTCCATCACGGCAACGCCCTTCGCATCGATATTGACGACATCGCCTGGCCTCGCGCGATGGATATGAACGACCGGGCGCTGCGCCACATCATCGTGGGTTTGGGCGGAAAAGCAAACGGCGTCCCTCGCGAAACCGGTGTTGTGATCACGGCCGCCAGCGAGATCATGGCGATCCTCGCGCTCGCCCGCGACCGCGAGGATCTGCGCGAGCGGTTGGGCGATATCGTCGTTGCCTCGGATCTCGACGGCCGGCCGGTCCGCGCCCGGGATCTGCGGGTGACCGGCGCCATGATGGTGCTGCTCAACGAGGCCATCATGCCAAACCTGGTGCAGACCACCGAGGGCGCGCCCGCCTTCGTTCATACCGGACCTTTCGGTAACATCGCCCACGGCACCTCGAGCATCATCAGCCAGCGCATGGCGCTTCAATTGGCGGATTACGTCGTGAATGAAACTGGCTTCGCGGCGGATCTTGGCGCGGAGAAATACTTTAATCTGGTCATGCCGAAGAGCGGCCTGAAGCCTCACCTCGCGGTGCTGATCGCCAGCACCCGGGCGCTTTGCGCGCAAGGCTCCGGCAACGAATCCGCCCCGCCGGATCTGGCCTCGCTGAGAAAAGGTTTGCCGAACCTCGGCCGTCACATCGATAACCTGCGCAAGTTCCACGTTCCGGTGGTGGTCGCGCTCAACCGCTTCCCGGCCGATACCGACGAACTGCTCGATGAAATCGCCGCCTTCTGCCGGGACAGAGGCGTGCCGAGCGCACCCATGGAGGGTTACACCAAGGGCGGAAACGGTTCCACCGAACTGGCGGAGATCGTCCTTGCCGAGTTAGCCAGGGAATCCACCGTGCAGCCCCGGCCGCTTTATGCTCCGGACCTGACGCTGCTTACGAAAATCGAGACGATCGCGCGCGAAGTCTATGGCGCCGATAATGTTTACGTCGAATCCGGAGCCAGGAAAAAGCTGAATCGATACGAGAAGACGGGGTTTGGCCGCCTGCCGATCTGCATGGCGAAAACGCAGTCTTCCTTTTCGGATAATCCCAAACTTTTCGGCGCGCCCACGGGCTGGACCCTCACGGTAACCGATGCCTACCTTTCGGCGGGCGCTGGTTTTGTCGTGGTGATCGCCGGCAATATGATGCGCATGCCCGGCCTGGGAAAGGAACCCCAGGCGGTTCGCCTCAAAGTCGACGCCGGAGGAAATATTCTGAACCTGGCGTAAACCCGCCGCGGACCATAAGACATTGCTCAACCGAGCCGGCGGCTCGAACGCGATGGGAAGGGAGACCGCCG
The DNA here is from genome assembly GCA_964639135.1 of uncultured Solibacteraceae bacterium. Taxonomy (GTDB): domain Bacteria; phylum Acidobacteriota; class Terriglobia; order Bryobacterales; family Bryobacteraceae; genus JACTMJ01. Next base: position 2,117 of record CAZXBZ010000443.1, read on the forward strand.
ATGGCTGGCAAAGTGCTTCTGAATCAAATCTTCCCGGTGCTGGCCATGCTGTTTGCCGGGCCGGCACTTTATGCCGCCGGTAAGACTTTTACCGTGGAAGGGCGTCTGCTGCCGGGAGCGCAGGCCTCCGTAACTCTTGACGGCGCTACCACTCCGTACAATAATTCCACCCTCACCACCGCGAGCGGACAATTCCGTTTTCGAAAAATCGAGGCTGGCACCTATACCTTGAGCGTCTTTGTGCCCGCGCGCGGGGAGGTGCGGCGGACCGTGGTGGTGACCCCCTCCACGGCGGATACGCGCGGACGCGTTCGCGTGGAAATTGCCATGGAGGGGCCACAGCTCCGTCTGGAGGATACGGGCAAGGTCTCGCTGCGAGCACTCTCCATTCCAGATCGGGCCAAACGTGAATATGAGCGCGCGGCGGGCAGCTTGAAAACGCGCGATGTGGAAAGCGCCGAGGCCCACCTGCGCAAGGCCGTGGAGATCGCGCCCCACTACGCCGAAGCCTGGAATTATCTGGGAGCGATCGCCTATCAAACCCAGCGCTACCCGCTCGCCGAGCAACTGTTCCGCCGCTCGCTTGAGGAAGACGGCACGCTCTATGCGCCGCTCGTCAACCTCGGCGGTGTGCTCCTCACGCTCGGCCGCCCGAAGGAAGCCGTCGAAGAACCTGCGCAACGTCTCCCCCGTGAA
>CAZXBZ010000444.1:0-2730 GCA_964639135.1 uncultured Solibacteraceae bacterium
CTGGCCATCAAGAACACGGATATCGTGAACGAACTGTCTCTGCCGCCCGTGAAGATTCACTGTTCGGTGCTGGCGGAAGACGCGATTAAGGCCGCGATCGCCGATTACAAGGCAAAAACCGGCACTCGGGAAGCCGCTGTTAGCGCGTAATTCCCCGTGCTTCGTGAAGCCGGCTTCCCGCCGGGAACCCGACTGGGATGGACGTTCCGCGGGAAGCCGGCGATGAGTTGCGCACTCATTGACCATCTATTTGTTCCAGGAGAGAGAGCATGATTGGAATTACCACGGAAAAAGACAAGGCAGCGGAACAAGTTGAACCGCCGATCTCGGTGACGCCCGCCGCCATTGCGAAAGTCCGGGAGACGTTTGAGGCGCAGGGCTTCACCGGCGGGTTGCGCCTGGGCGTGCTCGGCGGAGGCTGCTCGGGCCTGAGCTACCAGTTTAAGTTCGACGCGAAGGAGCGTGCGCGGGATACCGTGCTCGATTTCGATGGAGTTCGTATCTTCATCGACCCGAAGAGCCTTGTCTATCTGAAGGGTGTGACCCTGGACTATAAGGACACTCTCATGGATGCCGGCTTTACGTTCCACAATCCGAATGCAAAGAAGTCCTGCGGCTGTGGGACCAGCTTTAGCGTCTGATGCACCGGATCATTCCCCAAAACGGCTCAAACGGAAATCGGGGCGAACTGCCGCGCGAGATTCGCTTGCAAGTAGAGAGCGCTTCGCCTGATTTCTACGCAATGTTCGGTTATTCGGAGGCGCTTGCCGTCGATCTCGATGAGTTGCGGGAGACTTTCTACGAGCTCAGCCGTCAACTGCATCCGGACCGTTTCGCGCGAGCCAGCGAGGAAGAGCGCGATCTCTCCCTGCGCGCGAGTTCTCTCTTGAACGATGCCTACCGTGCCTTGCGCGATCCGCTGAAGCGCGCGGAATATATCCTTTCCCGGCACGGCTTCGACCCCGGTGAATCACGGGCGAAGAGCGTCCCTCCCGAATTGCTCGAAGAGGTCTTTGAGCTGAATATGACGCTCGAGGAAATGCGCGCGGGCGACGAGGATGCGCGTGAGAGTCTGGAATCGGCGCGGGCGGATTTCGAGGCCATGCGAACGGAAATCGATACCGGTCTCGATGAAGCTTTCGCGCGCTGGGACGAAGTGCGCCGCGGAGCGGGCGGCGGCGATTCAGAGGAATCCCGCGGCGTTCTCGCCGGGATCCGCGGATCGCTCGACCGCCGGCGCTACATCCAGAATTTGTTGCGCGATGTGCAAGCGGCGCTAAGCGGACCCGCGGCCTAACCCTGGGCCGCGAGTGGATGGCGCACCGCGGGAAGAACCATGTCCAATTTAATGCAAATCGATGTCGGCGACGGCCAGGATGCCGTCGTGGGGATCGACCTCGGCACCAGCAATAGCCTGGTGGCGTGGATGAACCTGACGGGTCCGGAAATCATCGTCGGACCGAACGGCGAGAGAATCGTCCCGAGCGTGGTGGCCTGCGCGGAAGATGGCCGGTTCGTTACGGGCGAGGATGCACGGGAAGTTCTGATAACCCAGCCGGAGCGCGCGGTTTACTCCGTGAAGCGCCTGATGGGAAGAAGCGCGAGCGATATTCAGGATGAGCTGAAGCTGTTCCCCTTCCATCTTGCCGCGGACCAGGATGCGGTGCTGCGCCTGAAGCTGGGCGAGAAGGTTGTGACGCCTCCCGAGATTTCCGCGGAAGTGCTGAAGCGGCTCAAGACGAACGCGGAATACGCCACCGGGAAGCGTGTGAAACAGGCCGTGATTACCGTGCCGGCGTACTTCAACGACGCCCAGCGGCAAGCCACGCGAGACGCCGGGCGCATCGCCGGCCTGGATGTGCTCAGGCTGGTAAACGAACCCACGGCGGCGAGCCTGGCCTACGGCCTCGACAAGCGGAAGGAAGGCGTGATCGCGGTTTACGACCTGGGCGGCGGCACGTTTGATATCTCCATCCTGCGCCTGCACAACGGTATCTTCGAGGTGCTTGCCACCAATGGCGATACGCATCTGGGCGGTGACGATATCGACCAGTTACTGCTTTCGATCGCGCTCGAGGATCTGGCGAACGAATGGGGAGAGGATGTTTCCGGGGATCACCGGATCGTGCAGCGCTTGCGCCGCGTGGTGATCCGGGCGAAGGAAGAACTCTCGTTCCTTCCCCAGGTCTCGATCGAATTTACCGATGGCTCGCGAAGTTACCAGCGAGCGCTCACGCGCGAACAATTTGACCAGTTGATTTCCGGAATCGTCGAGAGAACCCTGGTCCCCTGCAGGCAGTGCCTCAAGGATACAAAGCTCGATCCCGAAGAAATCGACGAAGTCGTGATGGTGGGCGGCTCCACGCGTATCCCGCTGGTGCGCCAGGCGGTGGAGCGGCTCTTCCGCGCGAAACCGCACACGGAACTGAACCCGGACGAAGTTGTGGCGCTCGGAGCGGCCGTGCAGGCGGGGATTCTGACGGGCGCCGTGGAAGACAAACTTCTGCTCGACGTGACGCCGCTCTCTCTTGGAATCGAGATGATGGGCGGCGTGGTCTCGAAGCTGATCCACCGCAATACCACGATTCCAGCGAGTGCCGCGGAGATCTTCACCACGGCCGTGGACGGGCAGCGGAATGTACTGATCCACGTGCTTCAGGGCGAGCGTGAACTGGCGAAGGATTGCCGCAGCCTGGCGCGATTTGAACTGAAGGACATCGCTCCTGTTCC